>NZ_JBVAYD010000016.1:0-65424 GCF_055413445.1 Lacticaseibacillus sp. 22
ACTAATATTGAGTCCCAGTTGTTTACCGTCTTTTAACAGATCCTGAAAACGATCAATATCCCTTGGTGTTGAAATCACCAAGATATCGCGAATCCCGGCCAACATCATGGTTGACAGGGGATAGTAGATCATTGGCTTGTCATAGACCGGTACCAGTTGCTTAGAAACAGCTTCTGTAATTGGATACAATCTTGTACCAGAGCCCCCAGCTAAGATAATTCCTTTCATTGCATTTTCTCCCCTCGCGTAGTTTAGTATGTAGTGTTTCTAAAGTTTAAGCAAACCCTAACACTAAGCATTTTACCAGTAGAACTTTAAATTGTGTTGCTTTTTATAGAATTGTATATTAGTTTGTTAATTTATTAGTTCACGAGATCCACTTTTAACAACTTTTCAAGTTAATACTTAGACGTTGTAAATTCAGGAATTTCAGGCAAGATCAATTAACTGTGAAAGTCTTTTTATTGGTTGAAAGAGCTCCTTCTTTTCCGAAATTCAAATTAGGCAATGCGATCAAGTGTGCATTCAAGCGTGATTATTTTAAGCTTCATGCCTTTACCCTAGATCAACGGACTTAATTTCCGCAAGTATATTCAATACTACTGATCTACTGAATCACCCGCTTTTTCCGCCCACAGCGATGACAAGGCATTACTGGTTTTTTTACTAGGTTCGATGAGGATTCAGGCAAACTAATTGCGAAAAAGCAGCCTCAAAAAACAACGGCTTCGATATTCCTACAGCATAAAGAATATCGAAACCGTTTTAGATGGACCTTACTATGTCAAAAAGGCAGATTAAAACTTCTATGCTACACGATGATAGTTAAAAAGCCCCCTCAGCCTTAAAGATAGAAGCAATATTTTTAAACAAAATAATGAGATCATAGTGGAAAGATCTGTGTCGAATATAATATAGCTCTAAGTCTGCACGTTCTGGATAACCAATGTTACTTCGACCACTAGCTTGCCATAATCCCATCGCACCAGGCTTTGCCTCAAGTAGTTCATTAACATGATCGCCATACTCAGCTAACTCGTCTTCAATGACCGGGCGCGGGCCAACCATACTCATATCACCTTTAAGGATGTTAATAAACTGGGGTAACTCGTCAAGTGAACTCTTTCGAATAAAAGCCCCCAACCTCGTAATACGTGGATCCTCACCAACCGGTAATTTGTAATTATTTGCTACATACTTCTTATAAAGCGCAGAATCCCGATGCAGTACCCCTTCAGCATCGACAACCATACTTCGAAACTTATAAATTTTGAATCTATCCCCGTGTCGTCCAACGCGCGTTTGTTTGAAAAAAAGGGGTCCCTTATTTCGCCCATACGAATAAAACGGAAGTAAGACTAAGCTAACTGCGGCAACTAAAACTAGACCAGCCAATCCACAAAAAATATCGAAGCTTCTTTTTTCAAATAAGTAAATCAGTGAAGCTTGTTTCCGAATATTAGATATTTCGTTTTCATTATGCGTCGTCAACATCTGTTTTTCCAAATTTAAATTCCTCCCCAAACGCTACCCCAAGCGCCAATTTATTTGATTTTATAACATTTTTTGGCATTGTACAAGAAAACGTCAAATCTAAAGTTAAACGTTCAATACCATTCGAGCTAGACCAATACAATGAAATTAGTTTGTCAATCCGGCCTATGCAAGCCACCCGTTAAGATGCCAGGACCCGCATCTAAGCCACCCTATTCATGCTAAAAAGAGACTCTCGGATTGAAGACGAGAATGACTATGTCGCTATTCGCATAGTTAATATTCTAAACTGGTCTAACCTTGGTGAGACCAAGAAACATCGATATTAGCATTAATTTTGCTCCCATGGTCGGCGATTCAGATCTCATCTTGAACTTCTTTGTGTACCAATTTTAATTAAAAGTCAAAGGTAGATGAAAATATATAACCTTTGTATATGATTTATTTTAAAATAATAGCAGCAGGTTAATTTTGTCTCCTTCAATCAAGACCGCCTTTGCAACTCCTACACAAAAGCATGAAAAGAATTAAAACTATTTTAATTGTCGTTACACGATTGTAGAGTAAGCTTTGTAGGTAGAGTTGGCAGCGTTCTTATAGCTAAAAAAAGAACGATAATCTTTGCCAACATGATCTTTTTTATTTTGCATAGCTGATAAAATTGCCTTTTTGACAGAGGAAAGTCTATACGGATTACACTGAAAACCAAATTCATTGAATCTATAAAAATTTATTGGGCAAAAATACTCTGTTGATGTAACAACAGGAATTTCGCAAAAAAGAGCTTCAATGGTCGCCAACCCAGCTGATTCTTGGAAGGAAGGCAGAATATGCACTGCAGCATTTGAATAAACAAATGCCATATCTTGCTGTGAAACTTCACCAATAAAGTATGTGTTTCCGCGTTTTTTTGCGTAAGATTTAACACTTTCGACATACCGGCTATCACCCTTGGTGGATCCAACCAAAACAATTGGAATTTCTGGATGATTGTTTAATGCCTTCAAAATCCGCAATTGATTCTTGAGTTGCTCAACTCTTGCAACACAAAGGACATACTTACCAGAAAGTCTTTCCAGAATTTTTAAATTGTCAGGAAGCTGTTTAGGTTGTTCATTGACTTTAAAAAACTTCTTTGCATCTACTGCATTAGGAATAACTCCCCATTTTTTGTTACTTGTGGTCGCATTTGGAAAGGTCTTCTTGAGAATGGATTCTTCTTCGGGTGAATTGGGCAAAACAATATCTGAATACTGTAACAACTTATCAGCCTTTAGAAATAACTCTCGCGAAAAGAAATTCTTCTTTTTTAAAATATCCCTAAACAATAGTTTTGACACAAACGTTGCCAACTTAACTACTACTTTTGGCGCATCAATTATACCTTTCCTTGCTAAAGCACCATTAATAAATGATTCATCCAGCCTCCAGTATATTGGTGATAATGCAATCTTCATGCCGAGAGCTTTGGCCATTTCAGCATATGCAAGACTTGAATCTATAGTCTGCGGTTGCATGTTAAATATATGCACAACATCTAAACGTTTCTCTTTCAGCTTCTCAGGAGATGTAACAATAGTACAACGCGCCCCAAAGTCTGACTCAAGATATTTCATAGTGTTCAACAGTTGAACACTATCACCGCCTTTTCGTGTGAGAAAATCCGATCGAACCGCAAATCCGATATCCATAAATTGCTGTCTCCTTAAAATTGATTTAGTTACTCGACAATTATATTTTTTCGAATTTAGATCATCATTTCAGGTGGGCCTTAGGCGCAAGCATTAATTCTGATGACATTCTTGATCTCTAAAGCACGTCTGGAATAGTTGTTGAATATTTCTTACAAGATGATCGAACCATTTTGAAATTTCTATGCGTCAAAACCAACCGGTAGACTTTCCAACGCATCCTTCAACATACCACCATTACGAATTTTTTGGGAGATGATTTGAACATTCGTTTGAATTTTTTCTATCTGTGTATGTGAAAGTGACTTAATGACAGGTTCAATTTCCATCAGATTATCAACTGCGATTCCTAACCCTAGTTGCAGAACAACATTGGCTAAAGCTGATTCTCGCCAAACAATCAAGGGTAATCCAGAAGCTAAGTACAGTGATGCCTTGTGCGGCGAGTTTAAGCGGAGATAATCTCCCGAAACCCCACTGATACGATCAGTCGAGATTCCATCCCAGACCAACCCCCAGCCATCAACAAGCTTGGATGGTAATACGCCAGAGTCAATAGCACCGTGAAAAACGACCGATTCTGGGAATTGCTCCGCCGTCATACCCGAACCATAAACATGCCACTTAAAAATTTCCAACTGGGGAAGCTTCTTTAAAAACTTTGACTTTACTAAATTGCCAGCAAAAACTATATTTGCGACTTCGCTTCTAATAGGCGGTTCAACATCAACTCGATAATCAAAAAAATTAATAGTAGCCATCTTCTGAGAAAGGCCTTGATCTTCAAGAAAATTTTGCATTGCTTGATTATGGACAATCAAAAAGTCAGCCCTTTTTAATTCTTCGATTTCCTGTTTAATTGATACATTTTTAGCCTGTCCTTGAACAGAAATGAGGTCATGAACAAGAAAAATACACTTTGCATTATGCTTTAAGAGTGTTTTATGTAACAGGCTATAATCAAAAGAATTAAAAGGTAACGGATATTGGATAAGAACTGATTGGTCTGCCGACAATTTCTTTGAAAGACTACGAACTGCTCGTAGTCGTTGAAGTTCCCTGTTTATCTTTAAATTTACTCTTGTTGCAGGTATCTCTGCAGTTTTAATTCCCATCCTATTGGAGAAGTATTTGACATCGGCTCGTGCTTTAAAGCCTGCATCGAAACTTTTGCTATTGTACCCGTCAAATTCAATCATGATTTTCCCACTTTCAAAAAACGTCGAAATACTCTCTGATAACAACATTTATAATATCAATTATTCAACATTTGTTGTTAAAAATAAATAATAAAACGATAGAGTTCCAACCAATGAGGTCTTTTTTGCCCGATGTCTTAATAACCAACTAAACTTTGACAAAAATCTCTTGGATCGTTGAATAGAAATCAAAGAATCCAATTCTACTTTACGGCTCACAGACAAATTTTTACCAAATCTTGTATCAAGTAATTTTATTTGTGCCATTTGCTTTGAAAAAAGCTTCCTCTGATTACTATAGTTTAAAGCTTTATTAATTCTTGACCTGAATGAATGATTTACCCCAACAGCGTTATCCCCATGCTGACGGTATCCAATCGTGGCTGTTGGAAGATACACTACATTACCTAAAAATGCTGCTATCATAGCCATCCACCAGTCATGCATCACAATTGAGCGAGTATCAGACAACCTTATTCTATCAGCTAAACTTTTGTTGATTAGAACTGTACAACCGGTCACAATATTTGTAACTAAGATGGTGTTGACAGAAACCCTTGCATTTTCAGGAACAATATTCGATTGAATCAAAGTACCAGATGCGTCAATTGTATCCATATTAGTAAATACGAGCGTTGGTACTGAAGCACTCGATGTTTGCTGCATATATGAGCCAACCGTTAGACCTACCTTATTGGGGTACCAAATATCGTCTTGATCAGCAAACATAAACAATGGGGCGCTGATGGAGGTCAACATCATTAAGAAAGAATTGGCAGGGCCACGATTACCTGCTGAATCGGGAAAAGAATGAATTCGGTTATCTTTTAGAACATAATCATCTATAATCTGCTGTGTGCTATCCGTAGAACCATCATCCCGAATTATAAGATCCCAGTTCTCATAATCCTGCTGAACAATTGAGTCCAGTTGTTGTTTTAGAAACCTCTCACCATTATATGTTGACATCAAAATCACAAGATGGTCAAAAGTCATTCTGTATTCCCTCCCTGTAAGGCTTCCAACAGGTGAAGAACATGTTCGCGCATATCTAATTGATCATATCCGATTTTTTTCATTCGCTTCGATTCATCAACTCGCACATGTTTTTCAGTTGCAGTAATCCTTTTGCTCCAGGAATCCGATGATTCGCTGAGTTTTACAACATGAACCAAATTCGGTAAATAGTTACCTAGCGGGACTCTATCCGAAACATAAACTGGTAAACTATTTGCCTGAGCTTCTATGAGCGTAAAGCTCAACCCTTCATTCAACGAAGGAAAGAGTAAAACATCAATTGCATTATACAGCTGTGCGAGGTCTTTTCTTCTCCCCAAAAATCGAACACTATCACCCAATTCAAGACGTCTAGCTTTTTGTTTCAACATTTCCCTCTGTGTTCCATCGCCAATCACTAACAATACTGAGTTTGGATTACGCCGAATTATCGCTGCAAATATGTCTAGAGCAAAGCTAATATTTTTTCTCATTTCCAGAACACCGATTGTAGCATAAACAATTTTATTTTGAACATCTAATGCTTCTCGAACTTTTACTCTAGTGGCGCGCTTAAAAGTATAGTCTGATAAGTCAATGCCATTCGGTATAACTTCGACTCGATTTTTTCTGAGAATTCGACTAGGAAACATCCACTTAGCTGCTTCATTAGAAACAGCTACAAAAGAGTCGATTAGAAATGTAGCGGCTATCTGTTTGCCAATAAGGTGAAATACTGTCAACGCAAACTTCTTCACCCCATGTATTTCTGTACCAAAATACGTATTATGACCATGGACAACAATTTTCGCATGCATTATAAATTTACAGAAAAAAATCGGCAGTATATTCCAACTTGCAGAATAATTAAAATAAACAATATCAAAAGCATGCTTATTTCTTCTTGCAAATTTTAACCAGTCTTTTATATGTCGAATATAGTTCTTGTTAGCCGGAGAAATATCGGTAAAAGTCCATCCTGCTTTTTCAAAATGTAATTTGTTACTTTCATCCCCAGCAATTGCAAGTGCTGAAAAACTGAACCCTTGGCGCTGTTTTAAAAAGGCATTTTCAACGAAAGTCGTAACCCCACTAGCCGGCAAGAAGTCTGCAACAACTAAAGTTCTTATCATAGTTTCCAGACCCTCCTTATTTATTTCCTATTATTGGAAATATGCGTAGTTACGAACTTACGTCTGTTAAACTTATTGAAAAGAAAACCATAGATTTTTCTGATCCAATGTTGGTTTTCTGTAAACTTGTAATCGCACTCTGTATAAGGAACTTCATTTGCCTTTAGCCAGACATCCAACAAAAATTCTGCAAGGAACCCATCAACTCTAGTTTCATTGCCTTCTAGACTATTGAAATCTAAAAGTTCATCAACTTGATCAAGAATTGAAAATAACCAATTCGTATAATCTTGGAAGACTTTTTTCTTCATAATAAACATGTTAAACATATGGGCTGATCTGGCATTTAAAACCTTTCTAAACGCGAATCTATAGGCCTCAGGTTGTTCTTCCATCACCTTCTTTAAACAGTCAAGTCCTTGACGATCGTGGGAGTGATAAAAGTGTGATTCTATAGTCTCAATGTAATAGTGCCGTTTTTTTGGAACCACAACATCTGTATGAGCCATTAATTTTTTTATGTCAGACTGCTTAATTAAGTCATAAGAGCGACTTCCGAACTTCTTTTTATTCACAAAAAATCTGCGATAATGCACAAGCCCAAGGATATCAAAATCAAGATTGTACTTAGCCCAATAAATCGCAGTTAATTCATTATAATGCGGGTTTTTCCATGAAATATTTTTCCCTGAATCATCTCTTAGAAAACCCTTGGGCGTCGATTCATGAAATTTGCTCCCAACATAAACAGGGAAATAAGTTTGGTCATTTGGTACCTGAACAGGTTTATGAGCAGCTATAATAATTTTAATCAGCAAGTTCCCCACCCCTCTCTGAGCCAAAAAAGATTATCTTTGTCTAATACTAGACACCATTTCAATCAAGTGACGCGGCTTTAAAAGTAATAAGATCAAAATATAAATGATCGTCCCTAGCAAAATGGTTGTTACTAGTTTAACCATATTTCCAAACGGCATAAAATGCATATACCAAAAAATATATGCACCCATCAAACTAGCAGAAAGTAAGTACTTCCAGGTTTCCGTAAAAAGTAGAGAAATATCCATCTGTTTTCTTACATAAACAAGTTGATATGCAGTAACAGCAGCTTCTGAAATAACGGTTGCCGTCATGGCACCGACCGTTCCCCAAAGTAAAATCATAGGAATATTCAAAAAAATGTTTACAATTGCACCTAATGCAACGGAAACCGTAAAAGGCCTAGTTTGATTTGTCGGCAGTAGATATTGTATACCGATGGCATTACTAATTCCAACCAAAATAATAACAAGTGACTCTATTGCTAGTAGTACAGCAACTGCACTGAACTTGATTCCGAAAAAAACATTTGTGAAAACAGGAGATATCGAAGCGAGTCCAGCTGACATAGGAAAAGCTAACAACAATATAAAATGCATGGACTTACTAAGGGAGGAAAAAACAGCCTTACGATCCCCCCTAGCAAAACTATGCGCCACATGTGGCAACAAAACCGTTCCTGTAGCTGTGACGATGGCTAACAATATTTTTATAATTTTATCTGAGTTGTCATAATAACCTGCAGCTTCGACCCCGATGTATGCTCCCAGCATAGTCTTATTCACTTGCAAATATATCTGTGAAGCAATTTGTGGAATAAACATCCCAATTGTAGGCTTCAAGTGTCGGCCAAGTCTCATTTTTCTCAAGACTGGCCACTTTACATATCTAGTAAGATAAGGAATCAGCGTTAAATTACCAATTAACTGTGATCCGCCCAAAATCAAAACATAAATCCATAAGTCATTCTTTGTTCTAACTAATGTAAAAATCAAAACAAGTGAAATAATTTTTACAAATGTATTTCGTACCACTGTAATTCTAAATTCTTCCAAACCCTGAAAAAACCACGAAACGTCAATCGCTGAAGCTAACAACAGTGAACCCTGAATCAGGTAGAAAACACGGTACTGTTTAGACAAAAATATAAAGGTAAGATACGCGATAACGGCGACGCCCGTTGTCAAAAATTTTAAAAAAGTTAACTCCCAAAAAACGTTCGATAATTTTTGAGGGTCATCTCTTTCATATGCAACTTCACGATTACCATAAACGGTGATACCCAAAGTGCCAAATAGAATGAAATACTGCACAACAGAATTAGTATACGCGTTGATACCAATTCCAGTTGGTCCAAGCACACGTGAAACATAGGGAATTGTAATGATCGGTAATAGCAAGACAAAAACCTGATACCCCATATTCCATAAAAAGTTCTTTACTACTGTCATATAACTCTCCGATCATTGGCCTGTTACCTAAGAGTTTGCTTTAATAGAAACATGAGAATCAAATTTCCGTCTTAATTCGTTGCAAAGAACTTTCCTTTTACAAATTGTAGAGCAGCAGTAATAACTTGATCCATATTATAATATCGATAAAGTCCTAAACGGCCACCAAACGCGACCTGTGGATATTTTTTAGTGGCAAGATCTCTGTATTCTGTAAATAAATGGTTGTTCTTTGTGTCATTTACAGGATAGTAGGGCTCATCACCCTTAGACCATTCAGCCGGAAATTCACGCGTTATGACCGTCTTACCTTGATTTCCTTTTCCAAATTCAAAATGTTTATGTTCAATGATTCGAGTAAAAGGTGTATCGGAATCAGTGTAATTAACTACAGCATTTCCTTGATAATTATCAACGTCTAGTACTTCAGTTTCAAAACGAAGACTTCGATATTCCAGCGCGCCTAACTGATAATCAAAGAATTGATCGATCATACCCGTGTATACTACCTGATCATAACGAGTTAAATACTCTTCCTTATGGGTAAGAAAATCCGTGTTTAGGTGAACCTTAATGTTTGCATGATCCAACATTTTTTCAACAATCTGAGTGTACCCACCTTCGGGAATTCCTTGGTAAAGGTCATTAAAATAATTATTGTCATACGTAAACCGAACAGGAAGTCGGCGGATAATAAATGAAGGTAGTTCTTTAGGTTCCCTACCCCACTGTTTAGCCGTGTAGTCTCTAATTAGCTTTTCATAAATATCCTTACCAACAAGAGATATTGCTTGTTCTTCAAGATTCTGTGGAACCTTTCCCGCCATGGAAGCCCGTTGTTTATCTATCTCTGCTTTGGCTTGAGCGGGAGTGATAACTCCCCACATCTTATTAAAGGTATTCATATTAAAAGGTAAATTATATATTTCACCTTTGTAGTTGGCAATAACTTCGTTTGTATATCTATTAAATGATGAAAACTGGTTAATATACTCCCAGATTTTTTTATTACTCGTGTGAAAAATATGTGCTCCGTATCGATGAACCTGAATACCTTCAACTTCTTCAGTAAAAATATTTCCGGCTAAATGACTACGTTTTTCAATGACATCGACTTGATCCCCTTTTAGTGCACGCTCATGAGCTACTGTCGCTCCAAATAAGCCAGCCCCAACAACTAATAATTTCATTTTAATACCCCCATATCAAATTATGCTCCAGATTAACAAAATGTATTACTAATTAGCTTTGGCCTGTAGGTGACCTTGTTCAGCAGACAAAACCTTTTTGTCTTTGGTGACACCTTCTGTCAAGCTTCCTAAGCACATAAAAGGAAGTGCCATATCAAGGGTGACTAACTTTGTTTCAACTAACCCAAAAAGAGCTATTGCAGTGAGCCAAAACAAAAGATAGGAATCGCCAAAAATCTTTGCGCGAATGCCACAGTAAGTCGAATAAAGAACTTCTAGAACTGCACCAAACCAGCCAAATATCATAACCGAATACATATACTGATTATCAACGTATAGATATCTAACATTAATAGACCATGAATAAAATGCGTTAGCCAACTCTGCAATATCGCCGCCGAAGAAACTTTTTTGCGCGTAATAATCATAAACAAGCTTAAGCAGTTCTGGACGCCCAGACATCCATTCATTTAAAGTTTGAAAGACCTTTGAACTAGATGGAAGAAATATGGAAATTGTTAATGAACCCAGAAAACAGATTAACGGGACAAGTATGCAAAAACTATATAACAGTTTTCGAAAACTTATGCTTTTAAAAGTATTAAAAACCGTAACCAATACCACAAAACTCATCACTGAAATTAGCGAACCACGCGAGCGAGTAAGGACAAAAATAAGAATTCCGCTCAGAATCAGCAAAACAATAGGCTTAACGCTTTTCCTTGCGTACAAATAAAACATTTCAAGAGAGATCATCATTAAGTACATCCCTAAAGCATTAGGGTGATGAAATCCAAAAGAGAATCTACTGTATACTCCGAGTTGAATAATCGGACTAACCGGGAGTAATTGTAGATTATTCACAACGAAGAGTGAAATTGTAACAATAATCCTAGCAAAAAGATCTATCCTCACCAGACTTCTAAAGGAAACTGTTTGAGAACTCCAAACCAGAAATATAAACGCAACAACTGCAACTTGTTGATTAACAAACAGATAACCATAAACGATAACCAGAAAGAGAGGCCCAGTTATAAGCCAATTTAAGAGAGAACGTCTTTTAAGAAAACCTAACACTAGGAGTAATGACGCAAGGAAATACGCTGTTTTGTTGCCAAAAGAAACAAAACTCGGATAAGCAGATGGTTGATCAACTGGACTGATCATCGACTCGGCTGTGAAGCCAAAGATGATGACGAGCCAAAAATAAATAAACAAATACGTTTTAACCAAGAACGGTTGAAACGAATCTTCTAAATTGTTTGTTTCCATGTGTATCCCCTAAGACAAGTATGTTATTGTCTAAACTTGATATGATGGGTTACTTCTTTCCAGTATTCGTACCATACCCATAACCGTAGCCGTAGCCATACCCTCGATCGCCGTGTTTAGCTTTAACTCGTTCAACTGAGCCAAGAATTTTAGCATTAGCAAGCTTTAAAACTTCAACCGTTCGTCGAAGATCACCTTTTAGAGTCTTGCCCATATTAGCCACAACAACTACACCGTCAGTTTTTGGAACCAAGACTTGTACATCAGATACGGCTAAAACAGGTGGGGTATCAAGAACGATAATGTCATAGTTTTCCCTGGCCCAATTCAGTAAATTTGCCATTCTTTTAGAATTTAACAATTCAGAGGGATTTGGCGGAATAGGTCCTGACGTAATGACACTCAAATTATCAACAAATGTTTCTTCTACAACAGCTCCAGCTTCATCTTTTCCAATTAGAATTGTTGTTACCCCGTCTATATTCAATGTCCTAAACGTGGCGTGAATAGTCGGTCTCCTGAGATCCGCATCAATCAGCAAAACTTTTTTCCCAGCTTGGGCCCAAGTAACCGCGACATTAGCCGAGACCGTTGATTTACCTTCAGACATGGCCGAAGACGTAAACATGACTACTTGGCAACGATCTAAAGCAGCCCCAGCAAATTCAATATTAGTGCGCACCGTTCGAAACTGTTCAGACACTACATGTTTGGGCTCAGCAAAAGCGACTAGCATAACGCCATTCTTTTGGGTTTCTTGATCCTCCTGATGACGATGAAAAAGTTTAGAAAATGATAACTGCATCATTTATTCCCCCTCAAATTCGACGACGACTACGTTGTGGAAAATCTATTCCATCAAGATCGTCTTGCACATCATTTCCTGAATCCGTTGCTCGACTTTGTTGTATTGCCTGATCCATATCTTTCATGCGCACAACATAATTAACAATTCCTAGGTTAACCAGCCCTAAGTCATCAGTAATAAAATCAATATCTTTAATGGTTTGGTCAGTCAATTCACGTACAAGCCCCCAGCTTAACGCGATTAAGATGCCTAAAGCCAGCCCAACAATACTCAACAATTTTAATTTAGGAGATACCGGAATTGTATTAGCCGTTGCTCTAGAAACAACAGAGACATTTGAGATACTCATGATTTTAGCAATTTTTTTCTCAAACACCTTAGCGATTTCGTTTGCAATATCTCTTGCGCGAACTGGACTGGTATCTTTAACATTTACAGTAAAAACCTGCGAATTCTGTTGTGTCGAGACCGAAACCATCTTCGTCAAATCCTCTTCCGAAATATTGGAATATTTGGCGGGTTTGAGTTTATATTTTGCAGGTTGTGCTTCCTCTGTGACGTACCTTTCGCGTGTTCCTGTAACGGCATTGTATCGTGTTCCATAAACAGCAGGTTTTGCTTTCTTGACCATCACTCGCTGCGGACTGGTAAGATCTTCCGCCACCGCTTGCAAAACAACGGGACGTGTGATGATATCCTTATATGTATTAATAATCTGAATATCAGCTTGTTGTGCATTCAACTGCATGTTCGGATCGTTGTCTTGCTTTCGATTAACCAACAATGATGTATCTGATTCATACTTAGGTGCAATAAAAGCCTTCGCACCAAAATAAGCAGCTGCCATTCCTATGATTCCAAAAACAATCATAGCTAAGAAGCTGCGTTTGAACACATTCCACAACTGTGAAAGGTCGATCTGTTTGTTCATGAACTCTTCCCCACCTAATTCAAAAATTAGTAACAATAAATTAAAAAACGAGCTGCAAGCTACACAGCCGCATAAAAATAGAGACTTTTAAAATCCCACTCCAAAGCATAATACCCTAGCATAAGGGTTTAAGTCTACCCATCTTTTACCGGAATTTCCTTTTTACTGTTTATCGTTAATCTTTTACGTTAGTCTAATCTCCGGTTTAGTGCTTATTGTTAACCAAAATGGACTGGTTTATTACAGTCTCTTTACAATTTTCAAAAATGCGACCACAATGTCCCGAATTTGTAACCAGTATACAAACAGTTTTAGTTTAAAATAAACACAAGTAACATTGGAGGGTTAAAACTTGAAGAAAAAAAGCGGCTTACGCTTGCGTGACATCATACTATGCATCGCCCTGGGCCTCGTCATTGCCGGTGTTGGAGGTTATTTCTACTTCCGCCATTTCCAGTCCGAGCAGGCGATCGCAGTTAATCAGCAAACGCGTCAGAAGATTAAGAAGGATTCGAAGGCTAAGGTTAAGAAAGAAAAGGTTTTGAATCAGTATCGCCTGTATGGCCTGACCGACAGCGAAATCAGTGCCGCCAAGACGTTACCGGTGACTGCCATTGGTGATTCGGTGATGTTGGGAAGTTCGGCTTATTTGAAGGTGCTTTTCCCGCAGATGTCGATTGACGCTGAGGTTGGCCGGCAAGTGCAGGCGGCTCCTGCTATTATTGATCAGTTGAAGTCAAGCGGTAAATTGAAGGATACTGTCGTCATCAGTCTGGGAACGAATGGACCGATGACGGAAGCAGACATTAATGGCATTTTGGAGCAGCTGGGGAGTAATCGTCAGGTTTTCTGGGTGACAGCTTATGCTCCTGGGAAGGCTTGGATTGATCCGGTTAACAAGTTGATTCACGCCGCTGCTAAGACGCATGCGAATCTGCATGTGGTGGATTGGTATTATCTGGCTGGCGGTAACGATGATTGGTTTGCCGATGATGGTGTGCACCCTAATGACGCAGGACGCGTGCATTATTACACGCTGATTGCTAAGGATGTCATGAAGACAGTGAATAAGAAGTAGCCGTTTATGCGCGTTAGTAATGCTCGAAATTAACAAATATATCAAAAGTTTCGCATCTTCTATACCACAAAAAAACACCGATTCACTGGCCATTTTGAAAGGGCACTGAATCGGTGTTTATTTATGCAAGTTAGCCAAGTTTCGATCGCAATCACATTTCTTGATGCTGGTCAAATGTTTTCTTGATCAGCTGAGGTGCAATGACGCCACTGCGAGTCACATCCCAAGGTGAGCCTTTTCGATGGGTTAAGTGGACTAGCCCAGCAGCCGTATAGCCGCGGAAATCATTATCAACTTTCCGCAAAAGGTCGGCAATCTTCCTATCAGATTGAACCAGATTGAAATCTTCGAAAGCCGATTTTTCTAGTGTTTGCGGAACAATTCCGCGTCTACCATTGTATTTCTTGTGAACATCTTCAACGACCGGTCCGTATGGCATGGCGATAATTTTCGATGTGAATAACTCACCGCCTGTCTTAGCAATCCATCTGCCGAATGCAAAGTAAAGCAACTTAACCACTTTCATTTGAGTTAGTTCTTCAGCATTCGGATCTGTTTTTAAGCTGAAGTAGTTTCTAACACGGAACCAATTCGTTAATTGTAATGCAGTAAATTCCGTGTTGTGTTTTAGTGAGGTATCCCCAGCTTTACGATCGCTTAGATAGGACGTCATTTTTTTAACGATCTTCTTAGATAAATTCTGTTGATTTGGAGAAATGAATGATGCGAGAAAATCGTCGTCATTAATGAGTGCCTTTAATATCCGATTATTGGATTCAGATGGAAAAGCACCGGTTTCATATAAAGCGATGGTTGTCGGACTCCATCCCATTAGATCTGCCAATTCTCGTTGAGACAAATTCATACGCGCCCGGTATTTTTTTATTTCTTCGGGAGAAACAATATCCATCTCTTGTCGATACTTTGCATTGGCCAATGCTACCGCAGCATCATCAAGGCGTTGATCAGGAATCAACTCGCCAGTTCTCCGATCAAATTTAGCTGGTGCGGTTACCTTGTATTCTTTTCCGCGAATTAGAAATGTATTCGTGTGGTCTTTGATGATATACGGTTGATTCATACTCGTCGCCCCTATTCATTATAACTTTCGTGGAAAGAAATAAACTTAACCCAATTTGTATCCTGGTTAATTTTAAATTTCAGATAATAGAAAACGCCATATTCCGTTTTAAAAACCCAAACGTACTCATGACTCCCATTACGATCCAGCTCATGTTTCTTATAATCGTTGAGGGACAGTTGTTGAACAATTACTTTGGCTAAGTCCGCTTCGACTGCCTGTGCGCGAGGATTTCTCCGGTTAACAAGGCTGAACCTATTTTCGCTGACAAGATATTTTAGCTTAGCGAGTGTTTCTTCCAGTAGATTCATAACCATACCGTCCTCGTATTTGTACATTGAGCATAACATCTAAGTTTAATAATTGCTACAATTTTGTAGCATCAATGGCTCTATTAAAATCGCAGTATAAATATCTGGATGCGTACAACTCAAGACCTTATTAGCAGCCACAACGCCTATAAACGAACTCAAGTCAAGTTGGTGTAACTATTCCACTCGCCTTTTTCTGCCAACACGTTGCCACAAAATGCCAGCAACCAAGCGTATTAAAAAAGCGCCCCCAAACCATCGAGGAGACGCTCACAGATCCGAAAGTCTAAAAACTAGACCTTCGCAACTTAACTTAAAAATCACTTATCCAAATCCACAAACCGCGTCAGCACCATCATCACAGCGCCGCCGACTGCCATCGAAAGCGCTTCGCCTAGCGCAATGGTGCCGTATGTCGGCCAAAATGGTACCTTGCTGAGCACGACCAGCTCACCGGCGACGGTAAACATTGAGAGGGCAAATAAGACGCCCATGATGGCAAATTTGGCCCATTTTTGGTGGACGAACTTAGCGAGCCAGCGACTGAGCAGGATGAAGGCCAAGGTGCCGATTGTGCCGATGGGAACGTCGAGAATGGCGGTTGGTGATGCTAAGTTGGCCAAAAAAACACCCAACGTAACCGCCCAGACGTACCGACGATTGAAAAGCGCCGTGTAGTTGAGCATCTCGGAGAACCGAACTTGAACGATCCCAAAGCTTAATGGACTAAGCATGAGGGTCATCACCACATAGATGGCGGCGACAATGGCGGTTTTGGCGAGACTGACGATTGAACGATGGGTCATAGATGTTGTTTGCATATTGTTTCTCCTTTGTGGCTTTGCCAGTAATAACGACGATCAAAGGAAATAAGTATCGTCGTGGAAGCGCGCGGGGCGGTTCCGATTCAGTTAATAGTTCTTACAATGTTTCCAGTTTACTTTTCCAACCAACCGCCGTCAATAGGAATCACGGTGCCGTGGATGTAATCGGCCGCGTCACTGGCTAGGAAAAGTGTGAGTTGGGCGACTTCTTCCGGCTTGGCCCAACGTTTGGCTGGGGTTTCTTTTGCGACCCAGGTGGCCATTTTCCCATCACCGGCGAAATCTGCCGCGTTCATGGGCGTGTTGATGGCGCCGGGTGCAAGAGCGTTGGCGCGGATACCTTGGGCAGCGTAGTCTAGATCCAGTTGCTTGGTTAGGCCGATGACCGCGTGCTTGGCGGCAGTATATGCCACGCCACCGCCACCGCCAACGATACCGGCAATGGAACTCATGTTGACGAAAACGCCGTGACCACGCGCCAGCATTCCAGGCAGCAGTGCCTTAATCATCAGGAATTGGCTGGTGAGGTCGACATTGAGAATATGCTGCCACGTGGCCAAATCGGTTTCGGCAACGGTTTTATAGCCATCCAAAATACCTGCTGTGTTGCATACAATGTCCGGCGTATAATCAGCGGCAAGCTTCTTTCCTGTCTCTGGATCGCTCACATCGGCCTGAATTGCGACGGTCACGCCAGTCATTGGTTGCAAGTCGACACCAATCACCTGGGCGCCGGCCGCTTTAAAAGCCGCCGCCTGCGCAGCCCCGATCCCTGATGCCGCCCCGGTTACGACCACAGTCTGGCCGCTAAAATCAAACCGGTTCATGCGTCCACGAGCTGCCAATCTTCGGCCAGAATGTCACAGTCGGTCGGGGACCACAAGCTGAAGGCCTCATCAGCGGTTTTGATCAGAAAATAAGGATTCAGGGTGTCGCCTTCGAACTTACCTTCCGGAACCAGTTGAACATACAACTCGGTACCTTCCCAGCCAGTACGAACGGCCTTTTTTCCTTCTTTTAATGCTGGCAAAACGGCTTCAAATGTCATTGTCACTTTTCCTCCTTTATAAGATGACCCAGCCTGTTCACAGTGTTACTCGCCAAGGCCCGTGTCATCGTTGCGGTTAATTCAGTGCACTTAGTATACGCGATTTTTCTGCCTGCGAACAGTCTTAACCACATGCAGCTTTTCAAAACGTGCGCAGAATTCCGCTAATTGGTAGCAAACATAACTTTTCCGAAAACATTAAAACGGCTCTAAAGACAAAGTGTCTCTAGAACCGTTTTTGCACTTATTGGCAACCGCCGCAAGTTCGCCTACGACACGCTCAGAGGTTAATCACCTGCATGAGTACCTCGGAGACGTGTGCGCGTTCGTTTTCCGGCAACCGCGTTAAATACTTAACCAACGCCAACGTATTGATATCGCTCATTTCCGGGGCGATAAAGAAATCACCCACCTGCATGTCGAGTGCCCGCGCAATGTCAGTCAGCTTCTTGACGCTAATATTGTTGACATCACCACGTTCCATGCGGGATATGAGACTGACAGAAACCCCAGAGCGTTCGGCCAGTTTTTCAATGGTTAAGTTCATACTGCGGCGTTGTTGGTGCACTAATTTGCCGATATTATCTAACATCATGTTCCCCACCTCTAATGTGCGGCGTTATGCTTTAACATTAAATGAAACGTCCGACCATCAAAAGATTTTATAATATTATTTAATAATCCAAAGACGGCCTATTGTCACACAACGCCGGTGCAAGACCCCACATTAACTAACCATTTCACTTCTCAGTATCATTGTAAGCGCTCGCCTTGCGAAAGTGCCAAATATTGGCTTGATAATTTTTTTAATAAAAAACAATGCCGGGTGGGTGGCATTGTTACTTGGTTTGATATTCACTTGGTACAAATGCCCACAGCGTGCCGCGGGTAAATTGTTCCCCGTCACCTGTATCCAATTCACTGATGCTGTTGTTAGGCGGCATGGTCATCTCATCACGCGCATCGTCCAACTCGGCGCCTAGATAAGTGCTCATTAGCAGCATGCCCAACAACCCATGGGCCACCACGAGCACCTTACCATCCGGATGTTGCTGATAAATGCCGGCAATAGCGCGGCGCCCACGATTTAAAGCCTCAGCGAAGGATTCAGCGCCAATCCGCTTATAATCAAACTCAGCGAGATGGTGATAGTAATTATCAATTTGCGGATCGTCTTGCACGGAAGCAAGTAGCTGCCCGTCCCAATCGCCTAAATCGACTTCCCGCAGATCCCGTACCGTCACGATCGCCGGCTGCGAAACCTTGCTTTGCGCCACGATCAATTCAGCGGTGGTTTGCGCCCGCGGCATCGGACTGGCGTAAATACCGGCAAAACCGGTCGTAGCAAAATACCGTCCAACTGCCTCCGCGCCTGCCCGGCCAGCCGGAGTCAGCGGCGTATCCGTCCGCCCGCCATTGAACCGCCGCGCCAAATTGGTCTCCGTCTGCCCATGGCGCACAAAATAAAACTTGGTCATCCTTCCACACACTCCTTTAAAACCAGTGTAGCAGAAGATTCGCTGAAAACGTTACCTCACCATAAAAACGCGGCCTAGTTTAAACAAGCTTAAAGATCAGAATTAGCTATTCGAACCGTTTTCTTGCGCCAATACTGCGGATATGACAAAAAGCCGAGGACACATTTTCAGTGTTTTCGGCTTTTTGTTGTAAGAATCATTTTTAAAGATTCGCCCTAGCAGAATGTTATCATGTTTGACCGCGTTATTCTGCTGCCGTGCCTGCTGGGGCCTTATGATCCTCTTGTGCTTCAGCTTTATACGCTGCCACTTCATCGTCAGCTGCAAAGATAAAGTGGTCAGGATAGACTTCGACCATTTTACGTTGCTTATTATCGCCTTCGACCTTGCTTGCATCATAAGGTATCGGTACACGCTGGCGTTCGATGTCTGGATCGGGAACTGGGATTGCAGACAAGAGACTCTTGGTGTATGGATGGAGGGGATGTGTGTATACTTCTTCCGCACTGGCCAATTCGACAAGCCGCCCGTAATGCATAACGGCAATCCGATCAGAAATATACTTGACCATAGATAAGTCATGGGCGATGAACAGATACGTCAGACCTTGCCGATCCTGAATGTCTTTTAGCAAGTTGACGACCTGTGCCTGAATCGAAACATCCAGCGCACTGATCGGTTCATCGGCAATAATGAACTTCGGCTGAACTGCCAGTGCCCGGGCAATCCCGATTCTTTGACGCTGGCCACCGGAGAATTCATGCGGGTAACGCGTGGCATGATCCGCATTTAAACCAACCTCATCCAATAAAGCTTCGACTTGATGATCACGGTCGGCGCGATCTTTAGCCAAATGATGAATATCAATACCTTCTGCAATAATGTCTTTGACTTTCATCCGTGGATTTAATGAGGCATACGGATCCTGAAAAATCATCTGCGTATTACGCCGGAAATCCAACATTTGTTTGGAGCCATTTTTCAATTTGGCAATGTCTTGACCGTTATAGAGAATTTCGCCACTGGTTGGATCATACAAGCGAATGATAGCCCGGCCGGTGGTGGTTTTCCCGGAACCGGATTCACCAACCAGACCTAGCGTTTCGCCCTCATAGATATCAAACGAAATATCTTGAATGGCCTTTACTTCGTCTTTCTTTCCGGCATTAAAGGTTTGAACCAGATGTTTGACCGAAACCAACACTTTTTTCTTTTGACTGTCCGCCACGTTAGTTCACCGCCTTTTCGTCTGGATGTTTACTTGCCCATAATGCATGCCGCCGCGCGATTTCTGGCGGTAACTCGACTTTGGGTGCGCCTGGTGCTAACAACCAAGTAGCCGCAGCGTGGGTTGGTGAAATCTTGAAGAATGGTGGTTCTTCTTCAAGATCAATTGCCATGGCATACGGATTGCGCGGGGCAAATGCGTCACCCTTTGGCGGATCCAGCAAATCCGGCGGTGTCCCCGGAATGGCATACAGACGATCCGTTTTGGTCTCTAAGGTCGGCATTGCCTCCAGCAGTCCCCAAGTATATGGATGCTGCGCGTTGTAAAAGATTTCGTCAACGGTGCCGTATTCGACAATCTTACCCGCGTACATGACTGCCACCCGATCGGCAATCCCGGCAACGACGCCGAGATCGTGGGTGATAAAGATAATGGAAGTATCAATCTTAGACTGGATTTCCTTCAGCATGTGAATAATTTGCGCTTGAATAGTCACATCCAGCGCCGTGGTCGGTTCATCTGCGAGCAGAATCTGCGGATGGTTAATAATCGCAATCGCAATGACAATCCGTTGACGTTGGCCGCCAGAGAACTGATGCGGATAATCTTTCAATCGTGAACCGGCGCCTTTGATACCCACTAGTTCAAGCACCCGTTCAGCTTCCTTCAATGCATCGGCCTTGCTCATTTTGTTATGCAGCAACAGCGGTTCAGCAACTTGCTTACCAATCGTCATCGTTGGATCCAGTGACGTCATCGGATCCTGAAAAATCATGGCAACATCATTACCGCGCATGGCATTCAATTGCTTTTCCGACTTTTTAAGAATGTCACCGCCATCAAACAAAACTTCACCATTGGTAATCTTGGCGTTGGGTGCCAATAAGCCCATGACTGTGCGCACGGTTACCGATTTACCAGAGCCAGATTCGCCAACAATCGCCAACGTCTCGCCTTTGTTCAAGTCAAAGCTGACATTGCGAATCGCGTGGACCGGTCCGGCATAGGTGGCAAAGTCGATTTGTAAATCTTTTACTTCGAGAATCTTACTCATTTTGCCACCTCCTAATGTTCACTGCGCGGATCAAAGGCATCGCGCAAACCATCAGCCAGCAAGTTAAAGGCCAGCATCAGAATAACGATGACAATCGCTGGGTATAACAACTGATACGGCAGCACTTGCAGGTTCTTTTGCCCATCTGACAACAGCGTCCCTAAACTAGCAGTCGGTGCTGGCAAACCAATCCCGATATAACTCAGGAAGGCTTCAAAGAAGATCGCTGTTGGAATCGTGAACATGGTTTGAATAATGATGATCGAGCTTAGGTTCGGAATCAAATGTTTAAAAGCGATCTTAATACTCGACTCGCCTAACGTTCTGGCGGCCAGCACAAACTCCTGATCTTTTAACTGCAGGGTCTGCGCACGAATGAGTCGTGCCATCGTGACCCAGCCAGTCAAAGCAATCGCTAAGATAATGGAAGTCATCCCTGGTTTGAATACCAGCAGCATCAGAATAACAACAACCAAGTTTGGCACACTAGAGATGATTTCAATGACACGTTGCATTAACGTATCGGTCAAACCACCGCGCCAACCGGAGATGATGCCGTAGAAAACGCCAATGGTTAAATCAAAGAATGTTGCAACAATCCCGATGAAAAGGGAAACGCGCGTGCCGACCATAATCCGAGACAGCAAATCACGCCCAAGGTAGTCCGTCCCAAGCAGGAAATAGACGTTTTTACCCATACCGGCATATTTGTTTTGGCCATTCATATAGCCGTTTAGTCCCGGCAAATCAATGCCTGGCCACTTTGGCGGTAAATTAGAATAATTAAGACTCTGTTTATTCGGATTGGCTGGTGATAGCCAAATTGACACGATAGAGATCACACCAATGATGATCAGTACCCAAAGTGAAATGACCGCGGCCTTATTTTTCTTTAAGCGGCGAATCGCATCTTGCGTGAATGTCAACGCAGGCGTGGCAATACGCTCTTGTTCAGCCGCATTCACTTTGACACGCTTGAATGCCTCTGGACTTAATTTTGTTGTTGCCATTAGTTTGCCTCCCCGCTCAGTCGAATTCGTGGATCAATGAAGCCGTATAGAATATCGACAACAAGGATCACAACCGTTAACATCGCACTGTAAAGAATCGTTAAGCCCATGATGACCGGATAATCGTTCGTTGTGATGGACTTGACAAATTGTTCCCCGATTCCGGGAATGGCAAAAATGTTTTCGACAACCAGTGATCCAACCATCAAGTCAACTGCCATTGGCCCAATAATCGTTACAATCGGAATCATGGAATTACGCAAAGCATGTTTTGCCACAACCTGCCAGCGCGATTCACCTTTAGACCGAGCTAGCTCGATATAATCCGAGCTCAGCACGTCCACCATCTCGGTTCGCATAAACCGCGCTGTCTGTGCCAACGGGGCGATCGCCAAGGCAATGGTCGGCAAAATACTATATGAAAACCCACCCCATAACGCTACCGGGAATGTCCCTGTCTTGTAAGCAAACAACTGCAACAGCGCAGCAAACACGAAGTTAGGAATTGAGCGTCCCAGAATAGCGAAAATTGTAGCTTCGGCATCAACGGCAGTGTTCTTTCGAATTGCCGCAATGGCACCAAGCACAATCCCGATAAGTGTTCCAAGCACCATTGCCTGCGCACCGATCTGTAGCGAAGGACCGAGCCGGGAAACAATCAGATTGGAAACCGTTTGGCCCGGAAATTGATAAGACATCCCGAAGTCACCGTGCGTGATACCAACCATATACGTGAGATATTGGATCCAAACCGGCTTATCCAGTCCATACTGTCTCTTCAGAATTTCCAGCTGATCAGCCGGAATCTTGGGGTTATTAAATGGCGTCCCTGGCAATGCCTTCATTAAAAAGAAGGTGATTGACGCAACAAGAAACAGTGTCAGGAGCAGGAAGCCGATCCGTTTTAAAATATATTTGACCATGATTCACTCCTGTTTTTTGGGCATTGGCCCTAATAAGCAAACGGCGTTGTCCGCCGCAAAACACGTGACAACGCCGCTTGTGAGAACTACTTATTGGAAACAAGTTCCGATTTAGGAAACCCTGTAAGATTCCTAAACGCGTTGATCTGTCTAACAGTTGCTAAGACAGGTCACGCTTTTATTACTTAACCTTGGCATTTACAAAATCGTAAGAGTTAGTCGGGTTATATTTCAAACCGGTAATGGTCTTACGTTGCAAGGTTGTTTGAACCCGTTGATACAAAGGTACAACGCCTTGTTCTTTAGTGAGCAGTTCTTGTGCTTTCAACAAGGTGTTCCAACGAGCGGTGGCATTGGTTGCATCGGTCGTCTTGGACTGTTTGATCAAAGCATCGTATTCGCTGTTTGCCCATTTACCATCGTTATAACTATTATCGGACGTAAACAGATCAAGGAAGGTAATGGCATCCGGGAAGTCAGCACTCCAAGCGGAGATAACCATGTCAAACTGACCATTTTGAGAACGGGAAAGACGGGTCTTGAATGGCACTGTTGCAATTGTTACCTTCAAGCCTGGCAGATTCTGTTGTAAGGTGCTTTGAATGTATTCAGCCGAGCGCTTGGCATTCGTGGTATCATCGGTCAACAGTTCCAAGGTTGGGTTCGTCTGACCGGTCTCTTTCAAGCCTTCTGTCCAGAGTTGTTTAGCCTTAGCAGGATCATACTTAACTGTAGAAGATTCTGCTTTAGTCGCTGCCTTTGAGAAGTCCTGTCCATTCTTAGCAAATAAACCTTGAGGCGTCACATTGTTCGCAGCAATTGATGAATCATTCAAAACTTTCTTGATGTATTCTTGACGATTGATTGCCATCGAGACTGCCTGACGAATCTTGGTATTCTTGAAGATAGGATCTTTCTTCTCATTCAACTCAAGATAAAATGTTGCACTTTGCTTAAGCGGTGTGTATCCAGACATTGTCTTAGCTTGTGCTGCCTGTTCACCTGACAACTGAGCAATATCCAACTTATTCGATTGATACAGGTTCAAAGCAGTTTGCGGATCCTTAACCACTTGCCCATTGATCGTATCGATGTGGACATTCTTAGCATTCCAGTAGGTTTTGTTCTTCTTTTCCTTCCATGAATTACCAGTCCCATTCCAATCTTTTAATTCATAAGGGCCATTCGAGAGAAGGTACTTAGAAGTCGTGCCATACTTCTTACCAACCTTTTCAACAAACTTCTCATTCTGCGGGAAGAATGCCGGATTGACTAACATGGTCTTAAAGTAAGGAATGGCGTGATCCAAGGTCACTTTCAGCGTGGTCTTGTTAACCGCTGTAACGCCTAAGGTACTAGCTGCCTTCTTACCGGCTGTGATATCGTCCGCGTTCTTCACGCCGGAATACAGATAAGCATACTGAGACTTGGTCTTAGGATCAACCGTTCGCCGCCAAGCAAAAACAAAATCCTGTGCAGTAACGGCATCGCCATTGCTCCATTTAGCGTTCCGTAGCTTAAAGGTATAAGTCTTGCCGCCGTCCGTCACTTTTGGCTCGCTTTTTGCGATCGCTGGCTTCAAGTCACTGCCGGAATACCGATACAAACCATCCATGGTATCAATCAATGCTTGCCCCGCAATCGCGTCCGTATTTGTTGACGGATCCATTGTGGAGATAACATCACTTTCCATCCGAGTGATTGATGTACCTTTGCTGCTGGAAGCATTAGAACCACAGGCTGCCAGCACCCCAGCGAGCGCAATTGCTGTGCCCGCAACCATTGTTTTTCTAAATTTCATCCTGTTCCCTCCTAAAATGATTGAACTTACCTTACATTAGAATCTCATTAATGTAAATAAGCGAATCCTCAATTTTGAATAAAAAAACTTGTATGTCATAAAACATCACAGGAAAAGAAGCGGAAGTTATTGGGACAACATCTTGTGCATCAACTATGCATATTTTTAAATCTCCCGTTAAAACGGGGATTTACAAGGTACTAAACTGTTTACTTTAGATGATCCTTTGGGGAAACCGCTAAACTTTTACAGAAATCCGCGAATATTAAATAACATCAATTTATGTCCCTAAAATTGGCTTGTTTTTCCCTGACCGCCATTCTTTCAGACATAATTTTCACTTCTGTCAAACCAGAAATGAAAAACATTGTCGCCGCTCAGTTAATGCTAATCGTTTTCAAAGTACATGCTTATTTTTTGTCAGTACCGCGTTCGCTTGTCGTTTTCGCAGACTGCGGATAATGACAATGATTAAGCCCACCACCGATACTAAAGTGGCTAACCAAAAAACTGTTGCCAGTGCGTGTAGAAAAGGGGCGCCCGATTGAGCTGAGATGCGGGTCACACCGGGCAATTGGGCAAATAGTAACGTGGCGCCGAAGCTAATACCGATCGTTAAGCCAACGGTGCGTGCCAGTGAATTCAACGAACCGGCTACTCCTGAGAGTTTGTCATCGACGGCTCCCATCGTTAGCGCATTGTTCGGCGAAAGGAACAGTGCCATCCCTGCTCCGTTAGCCACAATCGACCAGATAATCGGTGCCATAGTGATTCTGACTGGATAATTGGCATACCCGATTTGCGAGATGATTAACACTAATAAGCCTAAAATCGTTAAATAGTACCGATTCCAATGATCGGCCAACCAGCCGGCAAATGGCGTGATCACCAACATCGTGACACTTTGTAGCATCATCAGTAACCCGCTTGAAAATGCTGAGATTCCCCCATAGCTTTGAAGATAAAATGGCAAAAGAATGTTTGATACTGAATTAACCAGCATCACGATAAGCAAGACGCTAACAGAAATCAGATAGTCGGCGTTATGCATAATCACCGGTGCAATCCAAGGAGACCGGGCCTGCTGATCTTGCACAAACGCCAGGACCGTCAAGAAAATGCCGCCTGCCAACACCCCTGTACCGAGCCAAAATTGCATTGGCTGCTGTAACCAGTATCCACTGGCAAACATCAGGATCATGCCCCCGGTAAACAGATTCTGACCGGTCCAGTTTGCCTGCTGCCACACGCGCCTAATTTCACCGGGTTCGGGGCGACGTAACGGCAACACGCGCATACCTGCAAGGACAATGAAGATCCCGACTGGCACATTAAATAAGTAAATCCACCGCCAACTCGCCCAGGTAATCAGGATGCCGCCAAATGCCGGACCGGAAATCGAGCCGATTGATATAAACATCGAAATGACCGCCAATGCCTCAGCACGGGTCGCATCGGGAAAATATTCACTGATAATCCCCATCGAATTAGCCATAATCATCGCCGAGCCAACTGCCTGGACCACGCGCCCGGCCATGATGGTGAAATAAGTTGGCGCAATGCCGGTCAGTAGCGAGCCCACGATGAAAATGACCTCGCCCAGCAGAAACACGAGATTTTTGGAGACTAAATCACCGATATGGCCAAACATCACGAGCAAGACTGCCGTTGTAATGAGGCCAATTGAAACAATCCATGTTGCTGCACTGCTTGAGATCATCAAGTCTTCGGAGATCTTCGGCATTGCCAGGTTCGTGCTAGAACCAGACAAAGCGGTTAATAATGACATCAGCCCTAAAATGATCAAGATTTTTATGCGTTGCACCCGCGCCATCGCCAATGCTCCCACACCCTTTCGCATGTATTCTATGCTCGTTAGCCACCAGCTACAATTATTCCGCCCTGTAGCAAATAAGGTGTGCGTCATTTTAATTCTGGCCTTTGATACGCATAGACTCTGGCAATGACGCGCTCACCAAAAAAGGCGACGCATCATTGCGTCACCTTTCGATAATCTAATTAATCACTATTTTTGCGCGCGTCCCTTATAAGCACCCGTATCCGTGGTCACCAAAATGTTTTCGCCTGCTTTGACAAAATCAGGCACAGTCACCACCAGCCCGGTTTCAAGTGTGGCTGGTTTGCCGCCGCCCGCAACCGTTCCGCCTTTGACAGACGGCTGGGTGTCGGTCACCTTGAGTTCAACGGTTCCGGGAAGTTCAAGCCCGATCACTTCATCACCGTAAAACTCAATTTCGACCGGAATATTTGGCAGCATGAACTTCAACTCGTGCTCAATACTTGAAGTCGGTAATTCATACTGTTCATAGCTATCACTGTCCATGAAATAAGCAGTATCATCTTGCGTATACAGATACGTTGCTTTTTTCCGATCCATGATGGCGATTTCGATTTTTTCACTCGGCCGCATGGTCGTCATGACATTGGCGCCGGAACGAACGTCATACAGTTTCATCTGCATCACGGTGTTTCCTTTGCCTGGCTTATGATGATTTGATTCCAAAACCTTGATCAGTTTGCCATCCTTAACAAAAACCATTCCGGCCTTCAAATCGATTGCTTCCGTCATGTCGTTATCCCCTTTATTTCCATTGTGCTGTTATTGCACGTCTCAGAATTTAGTATACCATAATACCTTGTGCGGGAGCCGGCACTAACTAGGGATGAAGTGTAAGTGTCAGCCCTTTCCTTGGTTCTACTCTAATTAAGTGATTTCCGATACTCCGAGCTGGCTCCGCGGTGGCTGGGGCTGGCGACCGCGCAGCTAGAGTGGTGGGCGCGACTTCGAACCCGCAAAGACCGCGGTTTCGAAGCTCGGCCTTGGTCTAAAGCGGAGAAGCCCACTCCGCTTAAGACCAATTTCACCACTGAGCCCGCCACCGCTCCGCCAGCTCTTGCTTTCTATCCCTGCACTCAAACAACGAGACTCAACGTATCCTTCGTTGAAGAGTACGTTCCAATTAATCCGATAAGTATAATCTGTCCAACCAAAAAAGCCGACCCTAGCGCAGATACGCTCGCTAGGCCCGACTTTTCCCGCAACTCATCAGCTAAAACAGTCGCTACATATCCTCAACGACCAAATACGTCATGTCTAGCGGTCCATGGACACCGACGACCAAGGTCATTTCGATGTCGCCGGAGTTGGAAGGTCCGGTGATGAAGTTGATGTTGCTGGTTTCTAGCTGTCCGGCCTTCATTGCGGCATCGTAGCGATCCATGGCTTGGCGTGAACGTGGCAGGATGTTGCTTTTCTTGACGATTGCTAAATAATGCGTCGACAGAAAATGGAAGCCTCGGCCTTGTCCGGGCGTGGTCGCAACGGTGATGGTCCCGGATTCTGCTAATAGATAATCCGCAAAGCCAATGGCCACATCCGCAGCCGCAGCTTGCTTCAAGTTGAAGTCACGGCCTTTTCCGGGGGTCCAGTACATTGGCTTGGGAGTAACGGTTTGCGTCCACTCGTCTAGGCCATAGTCGTGGTATTGGTCCGTGGTTGGCAAAATGAGTGTCTTGGGCGCATCGTGTTCGATGTAAGCGTTGAGCGCGGTTGCCAACTCTGCTTTGGTGGTGGTTTCAAACGTGACATGCACCGCTTCACTGTTTTGCTTGGCGATGGCTTCCAACTCATCTTGGGAATGGCCGGACAGAGTTGTTTCCGGCAAGTCGTTTAAAGGCACAAACGGATGATCCTTGAGCTGGTGCCGCGGGCGGCCGGCTTTTTCGGCAATAGCATTTAAAAAGTCCTCGCGATTACTGTGATCAATCATGCTTTTCCGCCTCCAATGCTGCTTTGTGTTGTTTGAACCAATGGCGGAAATTCTCGTTTTTCTTCGGTGGTCGCGGCAAGTCACGCACATCGGTCCAACCGCGGGCCAGCTTGGGCATCATGCCGGTTTGTTTAATTCGGCCGCTGTTGTATTCATTTTCAACACTGCCTTGATCTTTGGTTGCCAAAACACCCATCATTGCGTGGTCCATATCAAGCGCCATGTTGAACAGAACCGGCGCACTGGTGCCGACGCCGACCATTTTCATGATTTTATCGCTAAAACTGTGATCGGTTTTCAGCTTGTCCATCATTACTTCCCGGTGCTTGATTAACAGATGGTGCAGCGGGATGCGGACAGGGCAGGTTTCGGTGCAGGCCGCGCATAGACTGGAAGCAAATGGTAGGTCGCCGAATTTTTCATAGCCATCCAGCACTGGTGACAGCACCGCACCAATCGGTCCCGGATAAATCGAACCGTAACCGTGACCGCCAATGTGCCGGTATACCGGGCAAACATTCAGGCAGGCCCCGCAACGAATACACTGCAAGACCGGCTCAAATGGCGTTCCTAAAGCATTGCTGCGGCCGTTGTCGACAATGACCACGTGGAAGTCTTCCGGGCCGTCTGCTTCACCGGCAACTTGTTTACCGGAGAAGGAACAGTAACTGGTCAGCTTCTGTCCCACCGCCGAGCGCGAAAGCATGTTGTCTAGCGTCTCGGCTTCCTTGAGACTCGGCACAATCCGTTCCATCCCCATCACAACTACCTGCGTCTTAGGAATGGCCATGGTCAGATCCGCATTGCCTTCATTGGTGACCAAGTTAATCAAGCCGGAATCGGCAATGGCAAAATTACACCCGGTAATCCCGAAGTCGGCTTGCAAGAAATAGCGGCGCAAATATTCCCGCGCAAACCGCGCCAAATGTTCCGGATCGTTATCCCCTTTGTAGCCGAGCTTATCAAAAATCGTCTTAACTTGATCCCGATTCTTGGCCAACGCCGGGAACACAATATGCGTCGGTTCAGCCCAGTCGTCTTCTTGCAAAATAAATTCCGCCAAATCGGTTTCCATCAGCTGGGTGCCCGGAAGTTTCAGTAGCTCCTTGTCCAGATTGATTTCTGTTGTCACCATGGATTTGGATTTAACGATTTTATGCGCCTGCTTTTGCTTGGCAAGGTTGGTAATGTAGGCTGCGGCTTCTTTGTCTGTCTTGGCAAAATAAACATGACCGCCGCGTTTTTCGATATTATCGCTGAATTCTTCTAAATAATCCGGTAAGTATTTAATGACATGTTGACGAATCTGCTCGCCTAAGTCCCGCCATTGCGGCCAATTACCCAGCTCTTTACGCGAAGCCTCGCGCTTGTCCCACTGCGCATCCTGCGACTTGGCAACACTGGCTTGCATGAACTTATCCTGTTCCGATTCTTTAACCCGCTCCAAGAACGGCTTGTCACTGGTTGAAATGCTCATGGGCGCACCTCCTGTTCAACCCCGAGCGGTTCATGAAACTTGATCCGCTCCGGATTCACATTGTGGTTCAATACTTCGGCAATGTGCATAATCTTAATCTTTTCGTTACGGCGGGAAAAACGGCCGGCGATGTTCATCAGGCACGCGGGATCGGCTGAAATCAGCACATGTGCGCCGGTACTGAGCACATCGTTGACTTTTTCATCAACCATTTGCTTGGAAATTTCCGGCTCTTTGGCTGAAAACATCCCGCCAAAACCGCAACAATTTTCAATATGTGGCAAAGGTTCCATCTGTAAGTCCTTAACGTGATCCAGCAAGACAAACGGTGCCGTGCGTTCGCCTAGCAACCGGGTCATGTGGCAGGAGCGATGGTAAGTGGCTTTGGCATCTAACTCAGCGCCGGCATCAATGACATTCAAGACGCGATACAGAAACTGGGAAAATTCATACGTCTTGTCTGCCACTTCTTTAGCCTTTTGGGCGTATTCCAGATCGTCTTTCAATAGCACCCGATATTCGCGCAACATGTTCACGCAAGAACCGGCTGGCCCGACAATATAATCGGCATCAACCGAAAGCAGCGCGTCAATTTCGTTGCGAAACACCTTTTGACTTTCCTTCACATACCCGGAGTTGTAAGTCGGTTGGCCGCAACAAATCTGTTTGATCGGCATGAAGGTTTCACACCCAAACCGTTCCAACACCTCGACCATCGCCGCTCCGACATTGGGGAAGAAAAGATCCACGATGCAGGTGGAGAAAATAACTACTTTCATAATGCACCTCCCATATTACAATCATTCCAATTTAACTATACACCTGTGACAACGGATTAGACACCGAAAACGGTTTCAAAATGTTAAATGTTATTTTTATTGGCGCCTCTTTTTCCGCCATGCTAACCGTGCCATTTTCTTCGCACTTTTGTTGGCAGATGGGTAACCCTGTTTTAGGAGCATAACCGGTCTGGATAGCTACAATGTATACCATTTATAGAACCATAATCAATATCAATTTATTTATATTGGCCACTACCCGACACGCCGAGAGCTCGTTCTTTTCACAAGCGTAAAACAGTGTCTTTTCATTGATATACCGCTGTTCCTCACGGTTTCACAGCCTTGATTTTTTTCTTAAAAGGACTATCGTTGAAGGTGAGTTAGGGTTACCTAAATAACTCAAATCAAACAGGAGGCGGGTTTATGCGGAAGCAATATAGGGCAACATTGCGGGCGCTTAACTCAGATTGCATTGGTCGGCAGGCACATGGCTTTGCAAATTTTGAAGTTACCGATGATGATGCTCTGCAGATTCGCATTGAAATGTTCAATACGCCAGCGGACATGAATCACATGGCAGTCTTGGAAAGCTCCGGTTCCGATGCGCCGGTCACGCCAGCCACAAGTGCTCAGGATCAGAATCATGATGGGGTCGTCGATGAAGAAGAAGCCGAACAAGTTTCCGGTAAAGTCTTTGTCCCTCTCGATAATGCACCGGATAAGTTGAAGTTGGTGGGTGGCAAATACCCTGAAGCCGACGACAACGGGTTCTATATTTACCAGCAGCGGGTTGTCGTATCCCAACTTCGCCAACAACTGGCGAAACATTATGGTCATGATGTTTTCACCCTAGACAATACCGTGGTTTACGTCAACGGGGTTCAAAATGACGTCTTGTTACCAAAAACCGTGGCGAGTGATTTAGATGAAAAAAAGCCTTATCTCACTTTGCCAATTGCAGTGGGTAAGTTGTACAAGGTCATGGGCTGATAGTTGCGACACTGCTAATCTAATAAAAAGACTGGAACAAAGCATCTCATCTTTCCAGAGATGCTCCGTCCCAGCCTTTTGGTTATCTTCGCAATAACCGCGTGTTTTACATATAAAATTCATTCATTGTGCAACTGGCATTGTGCAACTGGCTATCACGCAATGGCTTAAAGCGTTTCATTTGCAACGGTCGTATTTGCAGCCAAGCGTTGATAAATCGCGACCACTTCGCCAGCCAAGTCGCGAAAAGTAATGGCGTTCATCAGATGATCCTGGGCGTGGACTAGTAGTAATGAAACATCTGCGTGCGCTCCGTTGGCTTCGGCGGTCAATAAATCGGTTTGGACATTGTGCGCCGTGACCAGAGCCTCATCCGCTGCTTTTAAATGGCTGGTTGCAGCATCAAAGTCACTGTTCTTGGCTGCTTGAATGGCTTCAAAGGCTTCACTTTTAGCGTTGCCCCCTGCCATAATCAAGCCCATAATCGTTTGTTCGTTGACGTTGCTCATGGGGTCACTCCTATCTGTCATTATTAGTGGGACACCTGTTTTAACATAAATGTTCGCCATGGCTTAAGCAGTGGCAACAAGGTCAGATCTTCATCTGTCAGGCGGCCGATTTTGTTGCGGCGGCCGTCATTAGGCAATTCCCGCAAGACAATTTGTAGTTCACCGGCGTACCGCGTATACGTTTCGTTCACGACGACTACATCCCCGCGCTGCAAGTGACCGCTCGCATCATGCACTGGCAAAGGCTGCCCGGCATAACGCACGCGTGGTTGGGTATCGCGAATCAGATAATCAGACGCATCACCGCGATAAAGATGGGCTTCGCTAAAGGCAATTTTGGCTTCTAACGCTGATGGTGCCTGGTCCGTGATTACCCGCAATGCCGGATACGGGCAAAAGAATGCCAAGGCCGCGGCTTTTAAATCTGCTTCGCTTGCAAGTGCATTGCCGATGAGAACATCATCAATCACCTCAGTTAGGCGCAAATGGTGAACCTGACTGGCAATGCTGCGATGGCGATCGCTTTCCAAAGTCGGTAAACCTTCACTTACCGGCCACGGTCCATGATCCGCACTTGGCGCCGTCACAAAAGCCGCCGTCCGGACGCCATGCCGCCGAAACTTTTGCGAATAGGCCAAAAAGCGGTCATCGCCTAAGCCGGTATATTGCTGCGGATAAAAATTATGGCAACCCAGCAAGTTATCCAGTCGCGGCCCAAACGCCATGATTGCATCAATGGCATTCGTACCGGCACTCATATTCAGCTCAATTTTCAAGCCATATTGATTATGAGTCATCAAGGCTTCCTCTTGACCGGTGAAGCCCTCATCAAGCCGCAACCCCCATACGCCTAATTCATGGAAGAAACTAAGGTCTTGATAATCAATGCCTAGTTCCTTGAACAGCGGCGGCGCAATGTCGACAATCGTTTGAAAGCCCAACTGATTCGCCTTGGCAACCACCGCCTTGAAAATAGCGAGTTGATCGCGGCCTTGATGACCGGATAGTTGCAGTAATGAGGTGAAAAGACGCCGATAACCAAACTGACGGGCCATGGTTAAATAATCAGTTGCCTGATCAACCGTTATTTGTTCGGGATAAAGACTGATTCCGATTTTTCCCATGTCAATCTCCTATATTTTTTACTGATGGTGTGGCTGGGTCACTCAAGCCACGTTCATCCAAGCTGTTTTACAACCGGTTCTTTAAATCGCACACATTTGCCGCGCCATTTTCTTGAAGCGCCGTTTACGCAACCAACCTAAAAGGAATCCGCTAGTCCGGTTGTTCGCTGCACCGCGAGCGGTACGGGCGACTAGTGCTTCTTCATAAACCAGTCGACTTTTTCCGGCAGACAACGGCGACAAGTGGTACCGCACGGTGAAGTCATCACTCGGGGTCGCCAGTTCATATGCGTAGACTGAATTTGGTGCAAACTCGGTAATCGTCAGCCGCGCTTTTCGCCCATTCGGCCAATTTTTCTCGTAGCTAAAGCCCTGCAAACTCTTGGCTAGCGGCTCACGACCGGTGTGCTGGCGAATATCGGCCATGGCGGATTGTTGCAGTTGGTTGAAGAAGACACTGGCTTCAACGGGTAGATTCATGACAATTTTCATATTGACCTCCTTTTGGACAAGCTGCGAACTGAACGCATAGTTGCAGCAACATGCTTCAGCAAACGTTGCGCTGCGATCTACTCTTCTCTTGCCAGACCGAGATACCAGCGTGTGCAAATGGCAGTTGCGACCACCCCGAATAGACAGCTAATGATTCGCCAAGGTGCCGGTAAAATGGCACTGAAGACAATCACGGTCATGCTGAGGTTAAGCAAGATCAATGGTGTCGTGCTAGGCTTCAAATCGCATCACCTTCTAAATTGCGATCACCATTGCGATCATCGGCAACGGTTTTGGCTTTTTTCATTGGTGGTTCAGGGACAGTTAATTCAGGATCGAGTTTGTTGGCCGCTTTGACAAACGGTACGTAAATCAGGAAGCCAATGACCATGTTGACGGCTTGCAGAATCGGGGCGCGCCAATCCATTGTCGCAATGATCGAGTTCACAAATGGCGGCATGGACCAGACAATTTGGTTCTTAACCGGTGACACCCAGCCGAGCATGTGGGCGCCGTACGCGATGGATACCATGACAACCGGCGCGAGAATAAATGGAATGAAGTAGATTGGGTCAAGGACAATCGGCAGTCCGAACATCACCGGCTCGTTCACGTTAAAACAGCCCGGTGCGATCGACAATTTGGCCACGGTGCGTTGATCGTCACGTTTGGAGAACATCAGGATCGCAATCAAAAGTAATAAGGTACTGCCGGCGCCACCGATCCACGCATACAAGTCAAAGGCGTTTCGGGTCCAGACAAACGGCAGTGCTTCACCTTTCATGAACGCATTCATATTGGCAATTTGGGCGGTGAGCCAGATGGAATCCAGAACCGGTCCCAAAACGTTGGTGCCGTGAAGCCCGAAGAACCAGAAAATTTGTACCAGCAACGTCATGAGTAACACGGCCCAGAAGCCTTGCGACATATTCAACAACGGTTCTTGCACGATGGTCGCGATGAATTCGATGACCGTGGTCTTGTTTAAACTGAACAGATAATTCACAACGCCAGCCAGATATAAGGCGGCAGTTGCTGGAATGATACCGGTAAATGCTTTAGCAATCGCTGGTGGCACTGCTTCTGGCATCCGGATCGTCACGTTCTTTTTCATTAACCAGATGTAAAGCGTCATCGCCAAGGCGCCCATGATCATGACGGTGAAGAAGCCATAGGAACCGAAGAACTTACCAAAGTTGAAAAAGCCCCACATGCTCACGTTCTTGCCATCGACTACCCCACCGGCATCGGTGATTAACTTGGCAGCACCTTTACTCAGCGTGCCTTTTAGCGGCAGCATGAAGTTTTGCGGCAGGCTCATAATAAACGTGCCTAATACCACAATGCCCCCGGTCACCGGCTCAACTTGGTATTGAACTGCCAGCTGGTAACCAAACGTAAAGGCAAATAGCAGACCTAAAATTGCCAGTGTGCCGGTCCAAACCATGGCGTTGATACCGATCAGCCACTGCATGGAATCGACTATCCCCATCCACTTAAATTGGGTCGGAATATCGCGAATCAAAACGTTCAAGACAGTGGAAACCGCCCCGGCCATCATCGCCGGCATGATCGCAATAAACGCGTCACGCAACGCCACTAACCAACGAATGGAGCCTATCTTGGCTGCAACCGGCACAACATGTCGATTCAACCATCCTATAAATGCATTCATATCACTGTACTCCCTTCAGAATTTTAAATAATGTCGCATTAATACTTAACTACAATTAAAATTCTACGGGAGTGCAGATCGGCGAGTCAAAGATTATAGTAGTTATTATTTATAATTTTTATAAGCAAAAAGTTTGACTTTTTCAGCTTGTTTAAGCGTTTTCACAAGGGCGCGTATCGGTATCGTGTTTGAACGAATGCATCTTATACTTTGCCGAGTTTAAAGATTGCTTCTCTGCAGGGCGTTGATACTTACATAAATCTCGCTTACGAGCAAATATAACCTCTATTGCTTATAATAGATTAAAGTTAGAAATTTTCAGCGCAACCACACGCCACAACGCGCTCCCCACCGCAGAAGCCGGCTCGCGCTCACAGGAGGATTACCATGGCAAACATAGAATACGACCCGCAAAAACAGCTTTTCCACCTGCATAACGATACGTTTAGCTATATCATTCAGGTGATTCGCGGCTATTTGGTCAAGCGGTATTGCGGACCGGCGCTTGAACGTTTTTCCGGTACTGCCAAGCTGGAAGATTTCAGTCATGCGTTTAACATTCAAAATGATGCGGCACCGTTTTCGCTCACGACCTTGCCGCTTGAATATAGTACGCTGATGGGCGGGGATTATCGGACGCCTGGCTATGCCGTTCGCAATGGGCATGGACAATTGATCGGGAATCTGAAGTTTCATGATTTTCAGATTCTGGCGGGAAATAAAAACTTCAATGGTACTTTGCCGACCGCGCGCACCCCGCATGGGCAGACGCTGGTGATCACGATGCATGACGAAACCGATACGCTGGCGGTGAATCTCAAGTACACCATCGTTGGCGATCTGCCTGTCCTGCTTAAGCAAGTGGCTTACCATAATCTAAGTGACGACACCCTCACGATTACCCATGCAGCCAGCTTGCAACTGGATTTTGATGATCACGCTTACGATCTCATTACTTTGACGGGCGCCCATCTCAGCGAAGCCAGCGTCACCCGGCAACCGCTCACACCGGGTAAAAAGTCAATCGCCAGCAATTATGGTGCCAGTGGTCCACAAGGGGTTCCGGCAACGATTCTGGCGGCACCGGCAACTGATGACTTTGCAGGCGAGGCGCTTGGTATGGCGCTGTTGTGGAGTGGTAATTTTAGCTACACCGCGCAAGTCGATCAGTTTGGCAACAGTCGGCTGGTGATGGGCCTGAATCCGGAGCTCTTTTCCTGGCAGCTGAAGCCTGGTGAACCGTTTGTGACCCCGGAAGCAGCGGTGGCGTACACGACCAATGGCTTGAATGATCTCAGTCATATTTTCCACCGCTTTTTTGCCGATCACGTCATGCCATTGCCGCGGAAAAATCTGATCGAATATAACACTTGGGAGTCCACGTACTTTGATGTCAGTGAAGCCAAGGTGCGCGCGGAAATCCCTAAGGCCGAGGCGCTCGGAGTCGAATTGATTGTGATTGATGATGGCTGGTTCAAAAATCGGCCGAATGATGCCGGTCAGCTCGGCGATTGGGTGCCTGATCCGGTCAAGTTTCCGCGCGGGTTGCGGCCCATTGCCGATGCCTTGCACGAGCGCGGACTAGCATTCGGTTTATGGGTCGAACCGGAAATGATAACTGAAAATAGTGAGTTATATGCCAAACATCCAGACTGGGCGATGCAATATGTTGGCCAAAAGCCGTTACGTTCGCGCAATCAGTTAATTCTGGATCTTAGCCAGCGAATTGTTCAGGATCATCTGATTAAGGTGCTAACCGATTTGGTCCGGACCAATCATATTGATTATTTAAAATGGGATTACAACCGTCATTTCAGCCAGCCCGGCAGTCCGGTACTGCCACCTGATCAACAAGGCGAAGTCGCCTATCGTTACACCCGCGGCTTGTATCGGGTTTTGAAAACATTGCGCGACACTTTTCCCGATTTGCTTATCGAAAATTGTTCGTCAGGCGGTGGCCGGTTGGATGGCGGGATGCTGGCCTATACGGATCAAACCTGGACCAGCGATTTCACCGATCCCGTTTACCGGATGAAAATTATGAACGGCTTCTCCTTATTCTTCCCGCTTAAAACCTTCGTCTCGCATTTCACGATGTCACCAAATTTGCAGGACTCGCGGGTGACGCCTTTGCAAACGCGGGCGCTGCTTAGTCTGGTGGGCGTTACTGGGATTGAGTGTCCGCCAAGCCAGTTGAGTGACGCTGAAGCCGCGGCGGTTAAAGCCAGCTTTGTCTTTTACAAAGCTAATCGCACAGAATTGCAAAATGGCAGTCTTTATCGGCTGCATCCCAGTCATCCGAATCAGGATCAGGTATGCTGGCTGATCACCAACGAAGCCAAAACCAAGGCGCTCGTCTTAACGTCAGCTGGCGTGGTTTCCCCGATTCCGCACTACCAACATGTGCTGTTGCATTATCTCAACCCGGAAGTATCCTACCAGATTAATGACAAGGCCACGGCCACCGGTGCTGAACTCAATTATGCCGGGATCACTTTACCGCTGGCGCATGGTGATTTTTCCGCTACCTTAATGACGTTGCGCGTGGTGAGTCACCTGCCACAAACCACGGCACTGCCTGGTGGCGACATCGGTGAATTGCGATTTTAGCGAAGTCAGCAAAAGTTTCTTAAGTAGTTTATCTTATATAGAAAGTTTGGTTTCCACATGAAGTTTATCATCGCACCGGCTAAGAAAATGGTGGTCGCTCAGGACGATTTCCCCGTTCAAAGTCAGCCGCAGTTTCGCGATCAGGCGGCGTGGCTGTTGCGTCACATGCAGCAGCTCACCCGCGCAGAAGCCCAAACACTGTGGCATACCAGCGAAAAACTCACCGACGCGGCCTACGCACAGCTGCAAACCAGTGACGTGACGGCGCACCAATCCCCTGCGATTTTCAGCTATGTCGGGATTCAGTATCAGTACATGGCGCCTGATCTGTTGGATGACGCCGGCTTAGCCTATATTCAGCAACATTTACGGATTTTGTCTGGTCTATACGGTATTTTGCGACCGTTTGACGGCATTGTTCCATATCGGTTGGAAATGCAAACCCGTCTGGCTGCGGTACCGAATCATAGCTTATATAATTTTTGGGGCGATCGGCTGTATCAGGCACTGGCGACCATCCCCGGCCCGATCATCAACCTCGCCTCTGATGAATATGCCAAAACTATCCGTCCTTACCTGCAGCCGGCTGATCAGTTTATTAACGTCCTCTTTGCCCATGACATCAACGGCAAACTCAAAACGCGTGCGACTTATGCTAAAATGGCACGCGGGGAAATGGTGCGGTTTGCCGCCACGCATCGCATTACAACAGTGGAGGAACTGACGCACTTTGACTCGCCGACTTATCGGTTTGATGCGCCACTTTCGACCACGGATGAGCTTGTTTTTATTGCAAAATAGGACAAGTTGACTTCCGAGAATGGCCTACAACCAAGTCCAGCTTTACTTTTGGGCTTGGTTGTAGGTCACTTTTTTAGTTGTTAGGACTTTTTTAAGTGACAAAATGACTGTCTGCGAGTTAATATATAAACAATATAAAGAAAGGTTTGTTTATAAAATGACAAATAGCATTTCCGTTTATAAAATATCCGAATTGCAGCAGGGTTACTACCTAGAATCCGGCTACCTTCACTGCCACTATTGCGACACTAGTTTCGCCGAAGATGAAGTTTACCCACAAGACGGCCGTTACTTCACTGCTGAAGCGATGATCAAACGCCACATTCAACAGGTCCACAACGGTGCATTGGCCGCCTTACTGCAACAGCCAGCTAGTCAACTCGGTGTATCTGCCAGTCAGCAACAGGTTCTGCGCCTGTTTGCCCAAGGATTAAGCGACACGGTGATTGCCCAGCGCTTAAAAGTCTCGGCTTCCACCATTCGCAACTATCGCTTCAAGTTTCGGGAAAAACAGCAGCAGGCACAGCATTTTCTCGCCGCCATGGCCTTGCTCGCCTTGCCGGATGCCCTGATCATGCCGCATGATGGCGCCACCATGATTGATGACCGGTACGCGATTACCCCACAAGAACGGGAAAAGACCTTAAAAGCCTTCCTCACTCCTGATGGCCGGGTGACAAATTGGCCCGCCAAGGAAAAACGTAAACTGATCATTTTGTCCGAGATTTTCAAAGACTTCAACCCGCAGAAAAACTATTCCGAAACCGCGGTCAACGAAATTCTGCAGCGACACGTATCGGATTACGTCACCGTTCGCCGCAATCTGATCGAATACGGCTTCCTCGATCGCACCGCAGACGGCCGCACTTACTGGGTAAACGCTAACGGACTGGCACGTTAAGCACGTAGAAAGTTTTAACTGGCATTATCGGATGCAAAAAAGTCACGCCAACAATGAGCGTGACTTTTTACATATATCAATGTTCCTCAGACGATTTACGAACCGGCAACTTGGCCACCGTCTCAACAACTTGATTCAAAATATCCAGCTGCTCAGCATAACGCACCGAAAATGGTTGGCTGGTGGCATCAGGCTTTTCTGCCTCCAGTGCCGCGCGCGGTTGGTTACCTTGGCGTTGCTGATGATCCAACCACGCCAGTATCTGTTCAAATGTGAAGCGGCTGAAGTTATCCACCGTCAATTGTCCCGATAGCAGGCTGCCGAGTAAGTCGTGGCGGGTGTCCATGGGATAAATCTGCGTCCGCGCCAGCAACACCCGAAAGTCGCCAAAAAAGATAAAGCGTGCTTGCGTTCGCGTCAACGCGGTATAAAAGCTCTGGGCATTTAACATATGATCGGCCCCATTAACAATGGCGATCACCGTATCCGCCTGACCGCCTTGCGCTTTGTGGACCGTGATCGCATACGCCAACGTCAACGCCCGCGGCACGCTGCCAAAGCTGTAATAACAATATTGCTGGCCAACTTGGACAACCAGAAATCGCCGCTTGGTATCAATATGGGCAATCACCCCAGTATCACCGTTGGCCATAATCGTCTCCCGCCAACGCTTTGTCCCGAATTCGTCGGTTTGCTGCAACCCATTTTCGCCTAAAACTGCACGCCGCTCCCAAGTCTTAGGATCAACCAGCGCCACATGCTTGTCATTTTTTAAAATCATGACGCGATCACGCATTCGCAAATGGTGCTTTTGCTTGGTCACCGGATCGACATAACTGCTGACGTATTCTTCCTCACCAGGCCTGGTCGGATTGACCAAGGCCTGCAGTTCGGCATTAAATCGCAGTCGACCAGTGGCGCCCACATTTTTATTCACAATTAAAAGTTGCGAGTCCAGCTCGTGGCCGCTTTTGGCTAGCGCGTCTTGATACGCCTTGATTCCGGCATCGAAAACGCGGCCGGCATCGCGCTGATTGTAAAGCGCCACATTACCGCTGACATAGCGATCATCATCCGGTCCGAATGGTAATGGCAGCCGATCCCGAATTCGATTGGCCAGCGCCAGCACCCCTGATTGCGCATCCTGACGATAAACCCGCGTCAAAGTTGTGGCCGCCACCTGCGAATCGGCTAAACAATCCTTCAAAAAGTTACCCGGACCAATTGGCGGCAGCTGAAAGACATCGCCGACAAACAACATGTGTGCCTTTTTGAAATTCACGTGTTTCAACACGGTATAGGCCAAGGGCGTGGTTAACATCGAGCTTTCATCGACAATGATCAACCGCGCATCACCAAATGTCTCCCAATCCGACTCCGCATTGAACCGCTCAAGCTCCTCGCCTGGCAGCAAGTGCAAGTACGCGTGAATCGTGGCGGCAGGTTCGTGCGTATACTTCGCCAACACCTTCGCGGCCCGCCCGGTTGGTGCCAGCAACACACTTTTCCCCTTCGCCTGGGCATTGAAAAAGTGAACCAGCAAATTGGTCAACCAAGTCTTACCGGTGCCCGCACTGCCATTCAGCACACTTAGCCCATGCTGATTCACATTCTGAAAAGCAGCGCGCTGTTGGTCGTTGATGACGAGCTGATGGCGATCCAAAAATTGATCCAGTTTGTCATCCAGTTCTTCCGGCTTAATCAGTGGCTCTGCGGTTTTCTGTGCCACCGTCATTATTTTGGCCACTGAGCCTTCCGTGGCAAACATATCGCAGCTGGTCACCAAGTCATACTGTTCATTTAACAAAAAGCCATACGCCAACGCCTGTTTAGGATCGGCAAACATCGTCAGGTCTTCGGCGCGCACCCCTAATAACGTGGCTGCCTGTTGCTTAAACCACGTGATCGTAATGTAGGTCAACCCTTGCGTCAAAACCGCCGTCCGGAAAATATACTGCAATCCCGCAGCAAGGCGATGCGGATCATTGGCCGCAACCCCAAGACTTTTAGCAAACGCATCCGCCTTCTTGAAATCAAACTGCGCCACTTGCATCAGCAAATACGGATTGGCATCAATATGGTGCATGGCCAACTCAGCATCTTTATACGCCAGCCAGATTTTCTCATACGTCATCGAACTAAGCGCTTTACGCCAGTGATTGGCCAGCACCGCGACCTCAAGTTTACCGCGAATGGCCGTGGCAATTTTTTGGATCGTCGCCGGCCCGATCCCCGGAATCCGCGCATCCTTAATCGTGGTCTTTGAAAAAGTCGCCAAAATCGGCTCGTCGTCGGCAAACGCTTCATGTAAGCGGCGTAAAACCGTGGGCTGGTGCACGAGCAAGGTTTCAAGCAACTGCCACTGACGGCGGGGTTCTTTCGGTAAGCCAAAATGCAGCCGCGCCACTTTATAAGACGGTTTCCGATAGCGCAGTGAATCGGCATCATCATAAACCAAATCAGCAGTGATAATGGCGCGCCGATTGTAATAACCCATGTCGCCGGTCACTGTGGCTTCTTGTGTGAGCGTCATCTTGAGCGCCGGATTCGGGTTCAAAATCCGCACCGCGTAAACTTTATAATCGCTGCTATCACTGTTGAACAACAACTTAATAATCTGTAGGTCAACATTTTCATAAACCTGAGTCTGTGGCACCGTGCACCAACCTCCTCTCTAATATATTTCGCGTTATCGGTCACAATTGCATCCGTAATTTAGTCGTCTCATGGGTGGCAGCCCGATTAAGCTTGGTGGCAATACGAAACCGAAAATCCGATGGCAAGCTCTGGAGTTGCTGCTGCGCCCATTGTTGGATAAACGTTGGCTGATGCCGCGGCTGATAAAACGTCAAGTCGCGACGGTGCGTACTGTACACAACCACATCTCCCCGCTTGTGACGTGCGGTCCATTGCAAACCCGCCACCAGCGCGATGAGGCCCGCAGATGGTACATAGAATTTTTGCGCCGGTTTGTAATCATCAGGCGTGAGTTCCGCGTTTGCCGGGGCATCTGCATACGCCAGTTCCTTGATCGCGTCATCCAAAAACTCGGTCTGCCGCAACAACAACTGATCGTTTGCATCCGTAATCTTAAGGCCGAACCGGTTGCCATTTAAATCATTCATCCACGCCAAATAGACCTTCGTTTGCGGCTCAAAATCAGCATGGTCAGCATCGTGCTGTAAGTTAGCCATGCCGCGGTGGAGCAAGACGCCTTTCGTGGTAGTGCCATTTGGTAAACGAATCTCCGGTTGGTGCTCAGCAGCAGCCGGCTGTGAATTTGTATGATTGGTTTCCATTATATGCCTCACTTCTAATCGTAAGCTTACCCGGTGCAGGCAGTGACTGCAAACCGCCCTCAAAACGGTTGTGCCTATTGCCAAAAAGGTTGCAGCTCACGGTTTGTGAAAAATTTGTCACTTTTCAATTTGAATCGCTATCTAAAACCAATTAATCGCAGTAAATCTGCTGTATACCAGTTTTCAAGGGCTTGAGACAACGCGTCAAAGGTAAGCCGCTCGTCTTATCATCAGGCAGCCTAAAAATTTGAGCATGTCAACCAGAACTGATTAGTATTTTCATATAATCGCGTCATTGCCTAGTCTAACAGTGAAAGTCTCAAAATTTGGCAGTTTTTTTCCTAAAAATGAGACAAAAAGCTCTTTTTGGAGGAGCCGGAAAATTGCTCGTAAAGATTAATTTACCGAAAAGGTTCATAAATTAACCTTTTCTGCTCGTTTGTGAATTCTCCAAATCAATTTTCTTTGTTTCCCGGAATATCCGGCTACAATTAAAAGTGTTCCAAAATTGTTTCATACTTGGCATAAAGCGCTTGCCGACATAAAGGCTTGTAACTGCAAGTTTTGCCGGCTCACGCTCACCATAACGCGTTCGCCAGCCCAGATACCTGCGTGTAAGGACCTTGGTCGCAATGGCCAAAGCCCGGCCATCACGCCCAAGGCCACTTACACTCCGGCTTCTGATCGGGCTGGCTCACGCTCACTTTAAGTCTGGGGGGACTTTTTATGTCAAAGAAATACTGGATCGGCAGTGTGGCTTTTGCCGGACTGCTTGTTGGGAGTTTTTCAGCTGGTTCACTGGTTTTGGCAGCTGATGCGGATAGTGGGTCAACCAATACATCTGTGACCGTCACGCCGGGTTCCATTGGACTTTCGGCGCCGAATAGTTTGACGTTTCCAAGTCTCAGTGTTGAATCCATTGTGAAAGGCGATCTGAACGAAAACGTCAATACTTCGGATAGTTCCATTTTGACCGTCAGCGATTTTCGTGGTACCGGCAGCGGTTATAGCGTCACTGCCAAGGCTTCACCGATTGCGACCAGTAGTGGTGCGGAGTTGAAGGGTGCAGTCATCAAACTCGTCCCTGACGCAACAACCACCACGAATAGCGTGTCACCGGAGTGGACGAAACCAGTCGCATTGACCACCACCGACCAACAACTCTTTGCAACTACAACCACTTTGGATGGCGCTGGTATTAGCAGCTATGATCTCAACAAGACCACATTAGCGGTACCGCAAGATAATACCGTTAAAGCCGGAAGTTACAGCGGCGTCATTACCTTCACGCTCACACCGGGTCAGCCGGCTCAAGCTGCGACCGCCAACCCAAATCCGTCTTAGCACGGGAAATAATTAACCTTAGATTGCGACACCACATCACCCCCGATGATCAAACCGGGACAGAAAGGAGGTGATCGCCGGCAATCGCAGTGAACACAACAAACTGTCTCAAGCGTTGGCGGATTCTGATCACATCCGACCAGCTGCTTGCAAGACCAAAACCAGCCGATCTGATAGTACAAGTATCGGGTAAATTTCCACCACGTTCCTAGTCAACCATATCAGCTTTGGGGAGCTGCATGTTGGCTAAGAATAAAGTTAATGATGTAGCTTAAAGGCGACCTATCGCCATCATCCGTGACAGCCAAGTTGCGACATGTCTGATCGTACTGTCGTCAACAGAGCTTGGTTTGCGCACGCCTGAGACGCACATAGTCGATTAACGATCAAATCGGAAACGATCATAGGCTAGTCGCGTCAAGTATCAAAGAAACCGCCGATAACAAGTCGGCGGTTTTTTTCTAACCTTTTTGACGCTCACGCAATTAACGCTGCACCATGGCCAAACGACCCCGGCAGTTGAACTTGTGCCGAGGCAAATTTGGCGGCGTGGCTTAACGACTCGGAAACTTTCGCGTCTAGCGTTGGCTTTTGCGACGAATAAAGTGTGGCAGCAAAGCACGTGATATACGCATCCCCTGCGCCCAAAGCATCCACTGCCTTAACGCCTAGCGCCTGCTGCCAAGACATCATGTCCGCCACCAACGCTGCCGACCCGCGAAGCCCGCGCGAGCAAACGACCCGCTGACAACCAGCCGCGGCCAAACGCCGACACAACGCCTCCACATCATCATCCGACTTGGCCTTCCCCGACAAATACGCCAAATCAATCTGTGGGGCAATCTTTTTGAAAATACGATCATCGTCAATCGTTGAAAAATCGTAAATCGTCGGTGCCGTGATTGCAGATAAAAAGGCATCCGCGCCACTTTCATTATTAAGGTAAACGAGATCAAACGTATTAATGTAAGCAATATCGTCGCGACTCAGTTGAAGTTCCTGAACCGGCTCGCCAACGATTTGATGCCGCTTGCCTGTGGTGATCTTCATCGTGGTAAAAGCGTTGGGACCGTCATACTGTAACGAATGGCTAAGGTCAACGCCAAGCTCAATCAATGTCCGCCGCGCAAAATCACCGCGCGCGTCATTGCCAAACGTCCCAAGATAAGCTGAATCCAAGCCCATCATGGTCGCAAAAGCCGCGGTATTCGCAGCATGGCCGCCAAGAAACATTTTCTTGTCAGCCGGATAAAGGTCAACAACATTGTCTCCGATCGCGATGATTTTCAAGTGCCGTTCCTTCTTTCCATCATGAAGCTTCGCCAAGGTGTTAGTGGTAACCAAACAGACTACAATCACCAATTCAAGTTTACCACAGGTGTGCAAGCGAGAACCTGGTACGCTGTCCGTCCCAAGTCTCGCCCGCATCATGACAGACTTGTATAAAAAAGGAACGATATCCCTTCGTTTGCTTGGAAATACCGTTCCTTTTTAACTTGCAACGATCACGATTTGTCTAGGCTTTAACTAGCATCCTTTACCGTGTCCGCCGGTAACCACTCAAAAGATAGGTGGCGGCGCTGGCGACAACTAGGAGTAGTCCTAAGATGCCAGTTGCCCAGTTATTTTCACCGGTTGCAGGGAGTTGTTGCGCCTTCTTCTTACTTTCGGATGCCGAAGTACGACTGCTGGTTGTGGCATCTGCAGCTGATTGATTATTGCTGTCAACTGAGACGCTAGAGCTTGAGGCGACTGAAGATTGACTTGGCTCAATAACTTTACTGGAAGGCTGGCTGCTGGCGGTACTGCTGCTTGAAATGTGGCTGCTCGTGCTTGTGCTGCTAGTGGTGGCGTGGCTGCTGCTCGTGGCACTGCTTGAGCTGCCAGCAGATGGTTGACTGCCACTTTCCGAGCCGCCTGAAGTGGTTTTATGCTTGTGCGCAGTAAAAGTAGCTTGATCAACCACACTGCCATCCGGGTGCCGCACTAACAAAGACATCTTATCGCCGGTCACATGCAGTGTCAGGTAAACTTTTTCATCCTTGTCTTTTTGAACGACTTGCCACACAGCGGGCTGGGTTGGTTGAATCTCATAAGTCTTATCGCCGGTGTGGCCGGTGGCGATGTAGACCGTGCCGTTTTTGGCTTGCTTGTGATTAATCAGCGGATAGGTGCGGCCGTATGAGTGATCGTGGCCGTTTAAGACGAGATCAATTCCGAGTTCGTCACAAACTGGTGCCAGCATATCATGGAACATCAATGATTGAGCATCGGCTGGGTTCTTGTTGTAGACCGGCTGATGGGTGAGCACGATTTTCCACGTCTTCTCGGTCGCCTGCATGTCTTGTTTCAGCCAGGTCATTTCGGCTTTCATTGTCTGCTCGTTATCTGTCCAGCCAATCACTGCGATATGCATATTGCCATAATCCACCGAATACGTCCCTAACTTGTTAGCAGCCGGGCCATTGGTATTTGGCACGCCAAGCATCTCCGCTGACTTGGAACCATCATCACCCATGTACTCGTGGTTACCAAGCACATGAATCATGTCCAGCGAATCAAACGCGGGATGCTGATTAAACATTTCCGCAGTCTTATCAGCTTCGGAAAAGACACTCTGGTCATCGTTAAAATCACCGACATGAATCGCAAAGTTGCTGGTTGGCTTGGCCTTTTCAATACTGCTCAACACCGTACTGAAATCGTCTAAGCCAGTATCATCGGAAACTTGAGTATCGCCGAAAACATTGAATGTGTAATCACTGCCGCCGTGAAGTGTGGTGAACGTGCGCGGCGCTGACCAATTGGTGCCATCTCCGACTCGATAAACGTAAGTCGTGGCCGGCTGAAGCCCTGTCGCGGTGGCCGTACTGAGGCGGACCGCGCTGCTATCGGCAGAATAAGTGGCAACATTAGCGCGCCCTGTTGCCATTTTAAACGCTGCAGCTCCTTGGTCTTTGTACGCGGATTGCGTTGCGACTTGCAACAATGCCTTGCCCGTTCCTGCCACCGGACTGCTCATCCAAGTGATCGTCTTGGCATGTTCCGGATCCTGGGTGGCACCAGCTAAAAGATTCGTCGGCACGGCAGTTTTCTGGGCAGTGTAATTCTGCGTAGCGACTGGAAAGCTGTAACCGTCCTTTTCCGCTTGCAAGGCAAACTTGCCAACCTGTTGCGTCAGCGCTTGGGTCGTCAGCTGCCCCGCATGATCGGTGGTCCCAAGCTCAGTTGTTTTGCCATCCGCGTTCGTAACCGTAATCGTGGCTGAGGAAATGGCTTTATGCTGAGCATCCGTAACTTTAAGTGTGGCGGGTTGGCCGATAATCAAATTTGGTGCCGTGAGTTGATAGGCTGCGGTAACGCCAACTTTAGCTTGCGGCGTACTGAAGGTACCAGTGACGTCACTGGCAGATCGAGACGTCACTTCTCCTTGCGTTAGCGCATAGGTCAAGGCTTTGTCCGCGGTAGTACTGGCTGGAACCGTCACCGTAATCCGCGCTAGATCGTTTTGCTCGATGTTGGTCAGTTTCAACGTCAACATGCCAGTGTTTGCGTCGTACTGGTAGCTCCCTGTGTTCTCACCAAAATCAACTGTCTTCACGGGAAAACCGGTTGGCAGAGCAATGGGGCTTGTCAATGACTGTGCCTGCGTTGACTTATCCGCTTTAAACACCAACTGATACGTCCCGCCTAATTTCGCCGTTTTCGTCAAACCGGTCAACGAAAAGCCATTCTGAGTACCGGTTGCTACCTTGAAGTCCGTTTCACGATCGGTTTCATTCCCGAACTTGTCTTGCACACTGACTTTGACGTGATGCGTGCCATCGCGCCACTTGTAACCAGCCAGCGTGAACGTTCCGTCTTTGTCGATCGAGTAGTGGCCTTCAGCGTTCGTGTACTCGGTGCCATCCACCCAAATACGGGCTTTGGTCCAATCAACTCCGGTAGCATGCGGATCGCTGGTATCATCATGCACCGCGGTGGTAATGCTGACTTGCGCATTTTTATAAGTCTGGTTGGCAACGTTGATGCTGCTGATAATCGGCGCCTTCAAATCGTCTATATTCGTGCCATATACCGCCCGGACATTATCAATATATAAGCTGCCTTTAGTCATCGGCCCGCCATCTGTCTGACCGGACTTCAGCGACATCATCCGAATCATTTGTTTTGGAAAAGTCGTGAACGGCCCTTGATAACCGGCAGGAATCGGCGCTTCGACATACTTCCAGCCGGTCCAATCAATCCCCGTATCCTGTGGGGTTAAATCAATCGGCTTGGCCGTCCCGGTGGCATCCGTCACAAACATCCGCAACCAGTATCCTTTTGCTTCCGGTGTCGCATAAATCCACATCCCAATTCCTGTGGGCATCCCCGGAATCGGTTTACTTGTCGCTGGGCCGGCATAAACGCCAAGGGTCGCACTCTTGGTCCCATTTGTGAAATCGTAATCCAGTTTTAGCGCGTGCTGCCCAAAGCGAACCTCACCATCCGTGGCTGAACTCAAGCCAATGTTGGAGACCTCGCCACGTCCGGCAGTTGATGGCGCCCAGTCGCCTAAGCCGGATTCGAAATCGTAGAGAACTTTCGGCAATTGGCCAACCTGAACTGTCATCTGGGCATTGATATTGGTACCTGTTACAGTGGCTTTTACAGTTCCGCTGGCCATGGTTTTGCTTGTCTGCAATTGATTATCCGCCGTCATAGTGCCGAGTTGACTCGGTACTGACCATTGAATATCACCGGATTTCAAATTAACAGGTCGTCCCTGATAGGTCGCCGTCAGTCCTAAGTCTTGCTTTGCCCCTAGTCTGAGGCTCAACTCATTTTGCGAAAAAGCCAGTTTATCAGGTTGGAAAATGGTAACGGTTGCAGCACCTAATACTTTGCCATCGAGAGATAGCTGAGCAGTCACGTCACCTAATTTGCCATTCGACTGGAAAACACCAGTTGCTGAATCAATAGTGCCCATACTTGGATCCTTAAGCTGCCAGATTGGTCCGCTACTTGGCAGAGGTGCTGCATTGCCAGATGCATCAACACCTTTAGCTGAGAATTTGACGCTACTCTTTGGCGTATACACCTGATCATCCGGTGCCACCGTTGCACTAGCTAATTTATGATCAGCAGTTGCCTTAGACACAATCAACCATGAATTCGCCACTAGACGTTCATTGCCATCTGAAGGACTATTTTGAACCGTCAAGCTCGTGTCCCCAGGTTGCCGTGCCACAAAAGTTGCTGACCCGCCACCGTCAAGAAAAAGTGCGTTAACTGCCCCGCGTTCTATCATCAACTTTGCAAAATCACCGACAGAAATACCGGTTGAAAGCGGTGCCTGTCTTCCATCAATAACGACAAAGAAAACGGTACCGTCCGCTTTAATACCCACCGCCGTGCATGGCTCATTGCCTTCACTTCCTGCCACTTGGGTCGCATTAACCTTACCATCTTTAACAAAGATACTCGGCCCACCAACGGCCTGCTGCAAATCTCCTTTTCTTTGCTGATAAGTGGCAGCAGTGCCAATCATGGGTGTGCCATCCTTTTTAATTCCGAAAAAAGCCTCATTCGTGTCAGGTGCCGAGTAAATTTCAGTCCCATTTTTCACCACATTGCCTAAGGGAGCGCCCGTTGCCATATTGTAATAATCGGCATTCACCGCTGCCACAACCTGTTGACCATGGCTAATAGCCGCATTTGCTTGGTTCCGAACCGTCTGCATTCCCGGCTTCGTGCCATCGTTTGGCATCCCTGCTAGCAACGTTGTATTCGGATTCTTGGGATCAAGCGCAACCGAGTAATACTTATTCTGCACGCCATTTTGATTCAGATATGTAAGCTTTTGTTCGGTAATCCCAGGCGCTAAAGTTGCTTGCTGCTGCCCAATAATCGACTTGATCACCGGATTTGTTGCAGCAGCCTGTGTGTTGTTAATCGCGGAAGTCTTCCCGCTGGCAGTAGTGGCGCTACTAGCCTTCTTTGCTGTGTCAGCGGCTTCTTGACTAGTGCTGGTTTGCACTTTGGCATCAGTTGAATTCGCCGCACTCGATGCCGCCGATGCAGTGGTAGAACTCGATTTTTGGGAGGCCGTCGCAGCAGCGCTCGAAACCACCGGCGTATCCGTCGCCGTCACCGCAACCACCGGCGCCGCAACCTCGCCACCCATCAAAGCCGCCATCAACAGCAGGCTGCCAACCACCGTCCATCTTTTCCTAACCATCCGTCATCCTCCTACATGTAAAATATGATTGTTATCGTTGTATATCAGTTTATTTATACCTAAAGGATGTAAAGAGGTTGTGGTGGTTTTGAAAAGGTTGGGTATTGGTTGTGTAAAGTGCTGCGACTCATACTATGCCGACCTGATATCAGCGAAAAAGCGACAAATAATTCCAGCAGGCTTTGTCAACCGCCGAAATTTTTTGCCGCTTTTTGAACTAACCCAAGTCTGATAACGATTATAGAGTTTGATGATGGTTCTCGTCTGATCGAAAGATTACTCAATATATGACTTCCTTGATCTCAGGTTCTTATAACTCAAACTTTGTAAGAAACTTTTCAGAATCAATTTTTTCGAAATCTTTTTTCCTAAGAGCGATTATCTTGCTTAACTTGCCTGTGGGTGCGTCAATAGGCAAACACTTCGCAACTTCAGAGATAATGACTTTTCTATCATCAATATCAACGAACTTCACCAAATACCCAGCATCAGTCAACGATAAAAGTTTGTAAATGGCACCATCATAGCGGATAAATGTAAAGTATGGATTATATGCCTTAATTGCTCTATATGCATTAATAACTCCCAAAATTGCCACAAGAAAAGTTACCAGAGCTCCCTCGTGCATTTCTTCACTTGAGTCGTTTGAGGTCACAATATTTACAATAGCTATGATGAATGATAAACTCGCAAAAAAATGCAAACGTAATCATTACAAAAACAATGATTATTGTACCTGTGCTTCCTAACTGGTATTTTCCTTTATTTAAAACGGAAAAACGATCATCTCCGCTAAAATGATTTAAACTAAACCCAATAAGAAGCGAGACAATTGAAGTTAATATATTTTCAAACATTTTTTCACCTTTCAACATTTAGAAAAGTCTTGAAAGTACAGGACATATGCCAACATACCCGCCTGATTCTCGAAGAATTTTTACTGATGCTATCTTTATTTAGCCAAATTACCCACAACCTTGATCTTCACTCGATTAGCATTCTCCGGATGATATGCCAACGGGACCTCATCAACTTCGACAACTTCAATTGTATTTTCATCAGCACCGGATTCAATCGCCGCTTCAATCGCTTTTTTCTTGGCGTCAGCCATTGCCTGATCACGCGGAATTTGGTTGTAGGGGTAGATGCGGCCATATTCACCGGAAACTTGACTAATGGAGGCACCGATCGCATTGGCCACGCCGCCGAGGGGATCACGTACTAGTTTGCCAACGCCTTCCAAATGATGTGGGGCAATGATCGCACCGCCACCGACTAGTACAACGGTCGCTGGCTCAGGGCTGGTTTTCATTTTGTCAATGGCAACCGTGATCATCTGGCCAATGGTGGTCATCGCGGCCTGGGCAAATTTTAGCGGAATTTGCTTGACCAGTTCGGGATTGCCGACATCGGACAGACCGAGCCGCACAGCCACATCTGTCGCGGTCACGATATTACCGCCGAAAGTCAGCGCTTTTTCGGTAATCTGATAGCCGACTGAATCCGGACCGACTGTGACACTGCCATCGCGCTGCTGCCGGACGATCGAACCGCCGCCTAGCCCAATCGACATAATGTCAGGCATCCGGAAGTTCGTCGCCACACCACCCACGGTCACGGCAATCGAAGACTCACGCGGAAAGCCTGCTTGCAACACCCCGAGATCCGTTGTTGTTCCGCCGATATCTACCACGATCGCGTTTTTAAGATGCGAGAGATAGGCAGCACCGCGAATACTGTTGGTTGGACCCGAGCCAATGGTTAGAATTGGAAAATGCCGCGCATAGCTTGCTGTCATCAAGGTCCCGTCATTTTGGGTTAAGTACAGTGATGCATGTTTAATGCCGGATTCAGCCAGCGCCCGCTCGAAGCCATCAACGGTATTTTCAATCACGCGAAACAAGCCGGCATTTAAAATTGCGGCATTTTCGCGTTCGATTAAACCGAGGGAGCCGACCTCATGCGACATCGTAACCGGAAAAGTATCGCCATAAGCCGCATGCACCAAATCCGCCGCTTGTTGTTCCTGGTCAACCCGCAACGCCGCAAAGACACCGATAATTGCAATAGCGTCAACCTCACCGCGCCATTTTGCCAATACAGCATTGATTTCATCAGGGTCAAGTGCGTTTAAGACCTGCCCATCATATTCATAGCCACCTTTGACAATGGCATATTTTCCGGACAACTTGGCAACCAAGTCTTCCGGCCATGCAGTGTACGGTGGAATAGCTTCCGTTGCGGGATACGCCAACCGCAACACTCCAACGCGCGCAATGTGCTTGCGTTCCACGATGGCGTTGGTGATTTGAGTCGTCCCCAACATGGCTTTATTAATTTGATCCAAGTCTAGCTGCTGATCCGCCAAAACCGCTTGGATCGCGTTCGTAATGCCGGTTTGAATATCCCTAGTTGTGTGCCGTTTAACTGAATTGATGACATGTTGCTGATCATCCAAAATGATGGCATCGGTATTGGTGCCGCCAACGTCAATTCCTAATCGATACATGGAAATCCCCCTATTTGTGAGTGTTCAAGTCAGTGCGGAAGAAGGTACTTATCCGCCGCTCATCAAAACCTCAGTCCGCCTTTGCCACCAAGTCTTCTACTGGCTGATAGTCATAATCAAAGCCAAAATACCGCGGCCCTGCTGTTTGAATACCGGCTTTGGTCCGCCAACGCGCATCGGCAGGGGTAGCTAGGACTTTGACCCGCTTGCCATACTTAATCACTTCAGTCGTCACCGGCAAAAGCGTATCGGCATCCACAATTTCAATCAGATCCGGTGTCATCACAATCGGCTGATCATTACGCAACGCCAGCAGGTTTTCATTTTGAATTAAAACGCTGAGATGTTGATCCTGAAAGTCATTGAAGCCATCAATCTTAATATCACCAACGTTAAAGCCGCGCTCAGTCCGGCGAACCACATCAATGACCTTACCTTCAAAAATCAAATGACCACTCGTCACTTCAAGAATTTCCGCCAAGGCCTTCGCAGGATTCAGGTGGGCATCGCGAATTCGCAAGCCTACTTGTTCGCACAAGGTGACAATGCCGCGAATACCATTTTGCTTAATCTGCTTGCCGTTCGAAGGATACAACGCTACTGTTGCGCTACCACCCATTTCCACAGTTTGTACACGGGCCAATCGCTCAGCCCACTTGGCACTGATCGTTTTAATCACGCCGGCATTACCTTTTTCATCCGTAATGACCATCGGCGTTGCTGCCACGCCGCCTAAGTAAAACGTCACCATCTGCAACTCCGGAAACGCGCGGCCCATCCCATCGCAATCCACTAGTGGAATTCCTAGCGATGCGGCCAGCGCAATCGGCACCATCGAATTCACCCCGCCGGCCTCCATGGGAAAAGTTCCTACAAACTCATGACCGGTATACTGGCTTAACATTTTAAAAACCCGTTCAAACTCATCACCCTTAGGAATCTTCTCCATCATGACCGCGGGCGCACCCATAATCGCTGCTGGGCAAAAATAATCATCATCGTTAATTTCTGAAACATCAAGCAACTTCACCGGTCCGTGCTTTTTAATCGCATCAAGGGCCATCAATTTACCCAAGAACGGATTACCGCCACCGCCAGCACCGAAAAAAGCCGCGCCGGTCGCTATATTTTCAATGGATTCCTGATCTAAAAGTCGCATATTGTTCTCCTTTTAAACTTATCTTCAGTCCGCTAAGTCATACGAGTCGCGCACCAACACTGGGCTAAACAACCGAAAGTGGATTCTTTTGGGATCACCTTGGTCAATGTTTGCCTGCTAGTTCAACTCTGATGCTTTGTCCCATTCTGGATGAATCTTTGCGCCTGCATAATACAGGACAAACGCAAGAATAATCCCGAGCACCGGAATGTTTGGGATCGCCGGCCACAGCACGGGCAGCACGCCGATCACCGCACCCAGCGCCCACGCGGTCAAGCCAAGCCAGTTCACTCCGGCGACCGGCTGCCAGCTATGCATCTCACCACGATGAATCACCCAATAAGACGCAGCCATCGCTCCGGCAACCGGTGGAATCATCGCTGAAAAGATCGTCATGACCGGCTCAAAATAATTTAAAATCCCCAGAATCGACAAAATCGTGCCGCCGACGCCCACCAAGAACAGCGTCAACTTGCGATATTTCTCCGGGATGTTGAAAATGTTTGCCACTGCAATCCCGCCAGAATAGGCATTCACAACGTTCACTTTCCACGTGCCGAGAATAAGCGCCAGACCACCGATAACCGGCGAACCGATTTTCATAAACAAACTACTAATATCCGTCGACTTAAACGCAATCGTCAAAATCGCGCCAATCGCAATCATCAGGACACCAGCAGGAATAACGCCAAAAATAGCAGCTTTAACCACATCATCGCGCTTTTTGGAAAACTGCGCATAATCACCGACAATGACGCCGGCCATCGCAAACGACCCGACTGTAGAAGAAAAGCCATTCACAAACGACAAGCTGCCACTGGGATGATAAGCCGCAATCGTTGCCGCCGCGTCCTGCTTGGCAAATGCGAACCACAAACCATATAAAATGACAATCACCAGATACGGAACAGCAACATACGCCAATAGCCGAATCAACTTCACGCCATACATCGCAGTCACCACCATCAGCAACCCCGTCAGCAATGAAGCCAACCACGCCGGAATCGGCAATCCCACATACTTCAGCAAATTCGCCACGGCCAAACCGCCAACGTTCGCCTGAATCCCAAACCAGCCCAACGCCGCAATCGCGATGATAATCGAAATCACCTTCGATGACCCAACCTTACCAAATACCTGCTGGGCAACCACCACCGCTGGCTTTCCTTGATCCACACTCTGCATCCCTTGAGAAATCATCATCAAGACAATAAAGCCGTATCCCGCCAATCCCGTCAAAATTGCAACTGGAAGCGACATCCCGGAAACCAAACTCCCGCCTAAAATCAAGCTAGGAATAGACACCAAGGCACCACATAAAATCATTGCTAAGCCGAACCATGTTTGATCGCGTTTGTTTTCTTCCATACTGGGCACCTCACATATTTTTTTAATAATTGCAGTCATTTTGGCCGAATTCGATGGTTAAGGATCTAACTCGACCGGAATGTAATGGTTTGATTATAAAATTATGAGATTGAAAGTCAACAGTTTCATTTAATTTTTATGAAATTCCAGTTTGGGAATATTCGCGCATCATTTATGACAAGTAGTTAACTGGCAACGCTACTATTAAGTCTCGTGTTTTCGGCTTATGCTCGCCAAATCGCTATTAACTCGTCCCAAAAAGTTTCAGATTTTATATGGCTCCATCAAAAAAGAACCATCCACTCGGCACACTTGCACCAGCAGACAGTTCTACCCCAACTACAACAATTATTCGCTAATTTCAAAACTTTGAACGGTCCAGTCTCTGAACCCAGACAACTAAACTATTTTACCCATGCAAATGACTGCACACATCTGAGGTCTCACCCCACTATTTGCCGAATCGCCAAAAGCACCAACCCCGCCGCCGTGACGGTCATGACAACATTAAGCACCTTAGACGTTATACGCCGCTCGCGCTCATCCATATCCTCAATCATGCTCAAACTATAGTCATTGTAAGGCCCGGCATCCCAATAACCCACATAATAACTCAACAGCCGCTTCTCACGATTAGTCAGCGGCTCACCATCATCACGAAGCAACAACTGATCGTCAAACAACGCGTACATGTCATCGCTCAACATCGCCGCCTTCCGATCCCGCCGCGCCTGCTCCTTGACCCACGCGTACAACCGTCGAAACCGCGCCAATTCCCGCTCATCCTCATCATTCACCGGCACCCACGCCACCAGTTTCCGGCGAAAAATCGCCATCACATCGTCAAAATGCTTACGCTGATACCGATTGCCAAGGCTTAAATAACGATTCTGTTCGTTCAGATATTTTGTCTGCCACGTCTGGTAAATGAAAAAGGCAAACAACCACAGCGTCATCAACGCATTAATAAAATTGCCAAGATTCCAAGCCGTCAACAACTTCTCAAAACTGCCAATCACCCAAAAAGTAAGAATCATCAAGCTGACAAACAATGATAACAACTGTTTCTGCCGCAGTTGGGGATTCCGCTGCATTTCGGCATAAATTGTCTGCCGATGCTTCAGATACATGACAAAATAGTCCAGAAAGTCTAATGAACGGACTTGGCGATAGACTTTGACAATGTAGATAAGCAGGATGACAAGCGAAACCATGTTGATCACGCGATTGATGGTGTCGATTGCGGACATTGAAAGCTCCTTTCAGGTTATTGGCGTAGCGTTGCATTTTAAGGTGCTTCAATTTTACCTGAAATTGGGTTAGGCAAACATCTTTATTTTAGTCATGATTAACAGTTCTAATTTTCACATTAACATCAGATAAATCGTAATGATTGCCTACCAAAATCCGTTTAATGTGCTGAACCCGACTCCAGGCACTATCCCCGCCTGCATAAACGGCCACATCAGCGTCTCCCAACTGCCGATACTTCTGGTCAGCCTCCACTTCATTCATATGCTTAACTAAGCTATCATCACTATTCGCCAAGACAAAAAAGTTCGATGGGTCCGCGTCCCACAAGAGATCAATTAATTGATTGTAAAGATCCGTCCAACTTTTGACTGCCACAACTTGATAATCACCAAAGCTAAAGGCGACCGGCTTTGTTCCGGTGGGATTGGCTGCAAAGATCGCATCCAACGAATCCCACGTACTCGGATCATCGCTCGTCACTTCCACATCAACTTCCGGCCGCGGCCAAACCTTAAGCGCCCGCGCCAGCAAGTCCGCCTGGCGCTTTTGTAACGTTGCTTCATCCCAATGATCAAACTGTGCGACCCACTGATTAAGCTTAATCCCAGACTTGCGGTAGCCGTCAGCCATATCGCGTTTATCGATAAATGTCCTGTTGCTCATTTGCCCATTGAATCCCGTCAGCGTAAGATTTGCCAACCGATTTAGCCAGATATTGTGCGTCAGTCGCCAATCCGGTCCCAAAGCATTATGCCAACTGGTATTCAGCACCTGTGGCATGATGTGCTCGATCGAATATTGGCCATCTGCCGCAGCCTCAAACAGATGCTGCTTTTCACCGTCAGCATTGTTCAATTCGTCCAAAATGAACCAAAGTGACGCCGAACTCATGTGGTAATAATCCTTTTCCGCCAATGCTTCTCTCAATGCCTGATCAGTTGGGAAACGCTTATTATCTTTAACCCCTTGTGTCAGCATCACCTTCAATGCATCGACATAGCCTATTTGTGATTTGGCCATCATATGTTCAACCTGCCGATTTAAAGCTGCAAAAAGTTGATTCAACCCCGTTGTCGGGATCCCGATGAAAAGCCGCCGCGCCAAATAAGCCAACAACACCTTTAACACCGCAACTAAATCATCTGTAGACAATTCCCCATCGCGCGCTTTAGCAAAAACTTGCAACAAATACGGCGCCAAAATGTCATTATTCAAATGTCCCAAACGAATCAGAAACCCTCTTACCCGAGCATCAGCTATCTCCGCTGTTTCTGGCGATGTAATCTCGGCAAAGAGTCGAGCAGCAGCACGCTCCTGTTTCAACTGCGCAATCCGATCAAAGCCCTGCGTCAAACCAACATAACGGCGGTAGTCACTATAGATTTCGTCTTCTTTAACCGGTTTGGAACTACGCGCTAAAGAAGTTAAATAGTGCCGGTAAAATTTAGACAGCCCATCACTACCTACCAAATGTTCATTTTGTTGCCAAATCTGAAAGGCCGCAGCTTGCTGATCACCTTTTAACCCCATCAATAAAAAATTTCGGATTTTATCGGATTCCGTCAAATTCATACCCGTAGAATTTAGGCTTTCAAATATCAGCTGAGCATCATCATCCTGATCGACAACAATGTCCATCACTTGAAGTCGCCGCTCAAGCAAATCAAGCCATTCATGTGCGCTTAAATCAGCTTGCTGCAAAACATTCCAAAAGTAGGCATAGGTCGTTTTAAAAATCGTGTCGGCAGCATTCATTCCGTTCTGCAAAACGTCAACATATTGCTCCTCGTCTCCTGGCACCGGATGAAGCCGATTTTTGGCAACTGAATCATAGTCATACTTGTTAATCAGAAATTCTTCGTTAATTCGTTCATAGTTAGGATCGTCATTACCCAGAAAATCTCGCACAGCAATTAAAAACAAAGAAATCGTCGTCAGTCGCTGTTGTCCGTCAATGACCGCCACGGTGCTAATGCCACTCGTTGCATCTAATATCAAGCTACCCAGAAAATATCTTTGTTGCCCATTTGAATAAGCGGTTTTCAAGTCACTAATAAGCCGCTCAAGCTGTTCCCGCCGCCAACTGTAGCGCCGTTGGTAAACCGGTATGTTAATGGTTTTGTTGTTTGCGATTGTTTCGCTGACGATTAGATCTGCATTACCCTTCATGAATTGTCACCCCAAAGTGTTTGATTGCGCCAACTAGAGACATTGACAACCCTTCCGGAATAGTTGACGGTTAATCTCGGCTTAATTCATCCTCAATAAATAAAGTCAAACCATTCTCTGTATCAAAGCTGTTCATTAAAAGACCATCTGCCCCAAATAAATTTCACTAGATTCAGCCAACCCCCAGAGCTTTAAACGCTGCATCCTTCACAGAATTGTAAAAGATTAAATTAAACGAACTCATGAGATCAGTCGGCACACTGCTGATGTCACTAGCTGCAGCAGCTGGCAACAAAACTCGCTTAGCACCACTATCTAAAGCTACTTGCAGGGTGTCTGCCAAGTCATCGATTCGCGAAATTGTTCCACCGATCGTGAAATCCCCTAGAATGACAAGCCTATCAAGTGTTGGTTTTCCTAAAGCGATGGAAACAAGTGCAATCAGTGTTGCTAGTGAAATGTGACTAGAAGGTGCTGAATTGTTTAGATTCGTCGCACTGACGAAGAAATCCCGTGCATCGGCATTAATTCTTTGGTCAATTGATTTGTAATTGGCTTCAAGATAATTAAAGGCGGTATTCATAGCTTCTTTTGCTTTTGTACTAGAGCCAACACCTGAGCGATTTAGCCTTCCAAGTCCCGGTACTGTCTGCGTTTCTAATTTAATTAAGCTTAATCGCTTGCTATCATCGTAGGCCACTGTATAAACATGCCCCGGATTCTCTTGCCCTTCCGGAATAAGTGAACTTGAGCCTGACTCAGGAACGGAAACATACTTCTCCTCAAACGATACTTTATCAATATATGAAAAGTTAACATCGTAGAATTCCATGCCGCCAACTCGTTTCAGCTGCTCTTTAACGCGTCTTCGCATCTCCATCGCAAATTCAAGAATTTTGGCGACATCATCTTTTGTAAAGACGCCATCAGGAAATAAAAGCTTCACTAGTCCCGAAACCGTCGTTCTAACAGCGATAACATCACGCTGGTTCAACTGTTTTCCAAATGAAAAGTATTCATCAATGGCGTCAGCATATGAAATCTTCCGTAACTCACGCATAACCTCTGCAAAGTAATCGGTGATGAAACCAAAGCCCTTTGTAAAGAACTCCGGACGATACTTTGGAATCTCCCAGCCGGGTAGGTAATTATGAATTCGATCAAGAAAGGCAGTATCGTTACCCATCATCTCTGGAAATGGTTCAAACAGATTTGATGTCCGCAACAAAACATCGACACTTTGATTGATATTTCCCACAAAGACCATACCTGCCGAAGCTTGAATTTCGTTTCTTCCTCTGGCAAATGATCCAGAAGCCATATAGTCCTTCATGATCTGGACACCATCTTTATCTTTGAAGTGAATTCCCGCCACTTCATCGAATGCAACAACATCCCACATGCCGACCAAACCAACCTCTCGCCGCGACATATTGTAAAACAGATTTGCAACTGTCGTTTGTCCGCCTGATACAAGAATGGAATCCGGAGAGAGTTCTTTGTAAACGTGTGACTTACCAGTTCCACGAGGTCCCAGTTCAACAAAGTTATAATTATTTTCCACAAACGGGATTAAGCGTGACAATAACAGCCATTTCTCGCGTTCCGTGAACTGAGTCGGCTCCATACCAGTTGTCCGCAGCAAAACGTCCAACCATTCATCAGTGGTAAATGCCTTCCGTCCCGCATAAACTTCCTTCATGTCCACGAAGGGTACTTGAATTGGATTCAATTTCTGAATGGAAAAATGATCGAGACTTTCATGATCATAGCTAACGCGCACAATTGACCATATACCGCCGATTAACAGACGTTCATAATCTTGTACATAGCGTTCATCAACAGGCACACCGGTTAATCCCAGATTACTAAAACTAGCCTCGTAACGATCTTCACCTTCATTCAAATGAACAGTGAGTTTATCAATGACCGTATAGGCGCCATCTTCGCGAATCTTTGACTTAACCTTTTCGGCTTCATCAGGGCGGACATAATTATGCGCTAAGGTCTTCTTAACATTTTCAACGCCGCGCTCGATCGTCTCCTCATCTGAACTATTAGCGAATTGACCAAGCAAAAACTCGAGAACGTAGGTTGGCACATTAGCCCCTTCCTTAATTCTCTGAGTCAAGTCCTTTCGTACGAATCGTCCGGGAAAGTTTTGTTCCAACTTGACCAACACTTCATCATTTTTTACGGAATCAGCTTGCGTGTCATCAGATGTCAAAGTCAAACCCTCCCCCTACAGTGAGATCCATTTGATAGTCGATTGAAGTTGTTGTATTCGCCTCAACGTTTTGAATGATTAGCTGATAGTGACCAGCGCGATCAAAGTCTTGATCAATGAGCGGGATATGTTTACGAATCAGCCGATCATTAACATTGACGGACGTACTATCTGCTTGGACAACTTGTTCACCGGAAATGTGCCGCCCACTCCCATCTACAAAGTACAGAGCATAAGTAGCTGGTCGATGTGTCTCATCAACAGGGTCATTTTGCAGCATGTTAACGATCACCTCATGACTCGTGATACGGCGGGTGGAATCTGTAACCGATAACGTAACATAGGTTGCCTGCGACTTTCTGCTTTCCGTCAAAACATGTAGCACTGGAACGATCATTTCTTGCGGAGAACAGCCACCGTGGACATAATTTTGACCGGCTCCAGGGACCGAAAAGACATTCGCGTTGCTTGGATAGAAAACCATTCGCTCATCGTCATTGTTCAAGATGTCCCCTAACTTGACACGACCAACACCGATTTCGTCAAAATCCTGTGAACCAATAGCATAACGCAGGTTCTTCTGCTCGAAATCCACCTCAGCCGGCAAACTGATCTTATCCGTTGAATCAAGCAAATGCCGCCGATAAATAAACCCGTGATCAGCCGTTACATAAATATTTCGAATGGAAATATTACGTAACCGGTCAATTGCGCGCGTAAGTTCTTCAATCGCATCATCAACTGCACGAAAAACGTTCGTTTCAGATGCGGGCTTATCACCAGTTGCATCAACAGTATCGTGATAAAAATAAATCACTTTTTGGTTAACAATATATTTTTTCTGATCTGCCAAGCTCATTGAGATAAAATCCTTCAAATGCATGGCCCGACTTTGAGGCTCTAAAGATTGGAGAATCTCTAAGCGTTGTTCTAGGTTGACAGCTTTCTTACCGTCCACCAATAATTCCTTGTCGCCTTGATATGTCAGTTTCTGGTTAGGCAACAGTGATGGCATGCCAAAGTAAGTGACAGAAGGCACCCCCGTGATCGCATAATGCATGTCGGTTCCGAAAACATCGCGCGAATCAAGGCGTTCTTGAAGTTCTTTAGCCGCCTCAAATCGAAAAGCGTCTGAGATGATTACTACAACCCGATCTTTATTAGGTGCTACGACAGAAGAATAGAAGTTCCGCTCAAGGGTTCTTGGCTCAACTACATTTGGCACATACTCTTGGCACCAATCATGAATCGTTGGAGCAAGATGGTCATTGTTATACGCAGCTTCGACCTTCTGTGACAATTTCTCAAACACTTCAACTTGCGACGTAGGCAATTGGTCCGAAGCATTCGTATATTTGCGATACGCGGTGTCAATCAAATAACCGTCAGTGATATAAGCATGAATAAGATCATCTAACTTGCCAGTATCGTGAATTTCGCGTTTCGTCAAAATGCTGTGGGCCTGAACGACCATACTATAAGCAAGTTGATTCTCTTCGGCAAAATACATCCTGCACCGTTTTCCAGCAATCTCAGGCAAGCTCATTTGGTCAATCACTTCACCAAGATGGCCTTGCAGAAGCTGTTCAACCAGCCACTGTACAACTTGCTGATCAAACTGAATAAAAGTATCCGTCTTTAAGCGTTCAGAGATCTTCAAGTTCTTGAACAATTGATAGCCATCAAGTTGCTGCCAAACGTCTGTGGCTATTTTTTTGTAAACCGCTCGAGTATCCCTTCGATTACGCCAATTAAGCATAAAGGATACGACATTATTGATATAACTGACCTCATAGCTTTGAAGACTTGTTGGCAAGTCGAGCTCCATCTGATAATAGGCAAAGTTAATCATCATTGTCGCCAATAGATCTTGTAATTCATGTTTGCCGTGGTAACCATACGCCCGATCGACAAAACTCCAGAAAGTTGGCAACAATTGATATTTGTCGAATCCGTCCAACAATGCCGGATTCTTGATAACTTCAATCAAAATGTTTGAAAGCTGCAGATCAGACGTCTTAGCAATTGCGGCTAATTCCACTTGCTCGGGATTTTTGCCATGCTGGTAACGTTGCTTAAATCGCGCAATCCGGGGCTTTGCGCCAAAAAACTTACGCTGATCTTCAACAAAACTAAGCTCAGTCTCCGGCAAGCCAAGCTCATGCAGCAACATAACATTCATGTCTGCTGTAAACTTCTTCGAATATAAAATCATATCAGTCAAGAGATTTTGGTGAATATCGGGTTCGGCAAAATTGGCATAAACAAGCGCCTTTTCACCAGCTTCTTCAATCTTTATAAGTTTGAGTTTCGTCTTTAATTGCGTACGCACCGCCATCACTACGATTGGCTCATTCAGTTCTTGAGCCAAATCATCAATGTTTTCAGCAAACTCACCATTTTTGTCATACCAAAAGACAAAATGTGTCCCGCTTTTAAACAATTTCTCGATGCCAGTGACGACATCCTTCATCTCTACCTCTGCCATACTTTATCTACTCCTAATTAACGCACCGGCTAGTATTCTAGCCTCTAGTATAACTAACAGTTAAAGCCGTGGCTATAATCCTACTTTCTTTTTGTTCACTCCAAGCTATTCGGTTGGGGTCATTCGTGATCTTGTGGATGATATTCGTGAAGATGATTTTGATGTAGACAAGGGTGGTCAGGTTGAGATTATTGGGTGGCTGTATCAGTATTACAACATTGAACCGCACGATAAAGTAGTCAACATCAATGGTGGTCCCATCAAGACAAACGACATCCCTGCCGCCACCCAACTGTTTACGACGGACTGGGTTGTCCGGTACATGGTTGACAATTCACTAGGCCGCTTATACCTTGAATATTTTCCTGACTCGCCCATTAAGGAAGCTTTAACCTATTTACTGCCAGGGCCTATCGAAAAACGAACTGATGAATTTGACATCACCAAGTTAAAAATTTTAGATGACGCAATGGGATCTGGTCATATCTTGGTCTATGCTTTTGATTTGCTAATCAAGATGTACATCGAACAAGGCTATGGTCAACGTGAGGCCGCAAGTGCGATTTTGGCACATAATTTGTATGGTCTAGAGATCGACAAGCGCGCTTATCAATTGGCTTACTTTGCTTTAATGATGAAAGCTCGGCAGTATAGTCGGCGCATCTTAAACGAGTCAGTCCACCATAATCTGCATGTGTTCGAAACAGTCGATGATGTGCCAAACGAGGCTTTCGAAAAGATGAAAGCTCCTAAAGAGGTCATTGACGATTTAAAACTGCTTGCCGCGACTTTTAAACAAGCCAAACTACTCGGTTCAATTATGCACTTCGACAAACAATTTGATTTTGATAAGCTTGTTAGTGCAGTAAATTCCTTGCCAGAGTCCACACAACTGGATTTATTTGGGCTTCAATCAGCTAAAGATAGTCTTCACAATATCCTAAAGATCGCTCAAATCCTGCAGACTAAATTTGATGTGGTGGCAACTAATCCACCATACCTAAATCGCATGAATGGCGATCTCAAGAAGTATGTGAAGAAATTCTACAAACCTTATTCAGGGGATCTTTTCTCAGTTTTCATTTGGAAGAATATTGAGATGACCGCAACAAACGGATATGCAGCTTATATGACGCCGTTTGTTTGGATGTTCATTAAAACCTATGAAGGACTTAGAAAAGCCATCTTGAACACGAAGCAGATTTCCACTTTGATTCAAATGGAATATTCAGCCTTTGAAGAAGCAACAGTTCCTATTAACACCTTTGTTTTGAAGAATAAATCAGATAGTGAGGCAGAAGGCACATACCTGAAGCTTTCAGACTTCAAAGGCGGTATGGATGTGCAGAAAAAGTACGTTTTAAAGGCTGTTTCTGATCCATCGGTTGGATATCTATATCGTACTAAACAAA
>NZ_JBVAYD010000017.1:0-64723 GCF_055413445.1 Lacticaseibacillus sp. 22
TAGTATTGCTGATTGCAGGTGGGGTGGGGATGCTCACCCTCAAACCGGTTTCCGGAATCACGAAGTATATTGGCGTTGTCGTCCATGATATTACCGAATTGCAGCCGATTGCGATGGGGGTTTTGATGGGGATCATTTTTGCCATTTTAATTGTGACGCCGATCAGTACAGTCGGGATTGCAACGGCTATTATGTTGAACGGCATCGGTGCCGGATCTGCTAACCTTGGCATTGTCGGGGCAAGTTTTGCGCTGGCGGCTTATGGCTGGAAAGCGAATCCGCTTGGGACATCGCTGGCACATTTTCTGGGCTCGCCGAAAATGCAAATGGCCAACATCTTGTCTAAACCGAAGCTCTTCTTACCCATGGCGCTTAATGCCGGCATTCTTGGTGGTATCGGCGCCGCGTTGCAAATTCAAGGAACGCCTGCCAGTGCCGGATTTGGCTTTTCTGGTTTAGTCGGGCCACTTGCTGCACTTGATGCAATGAAGGCGGTGACGGTGGGGAATGTGCTCGAATTGACGGTCATTTTCTTCATCTTGCCGATTGGACTCGCCTATCTTAGCAATTTGCTGTTTACCAAAACCCTGCACTATCAGGTATCGGAAGACTATGCCTTGCATTACGACTAATGGCAGGTCGAAAAGCATTCACGCAACATACGTGACTTTTGAAGCTTTAGTCGGTGGCAAACAAAGAGTAGCTTCTTCATGCCACCGAGACTACATAGAGACGGGGTGTTGGCCCCGCAGTCAGCATGCAAAGCACCACTAAATATTTTTATTATTGGTATAGGCGTATAACCGTTTACATGATAAAATGAGGAAGATTTTAGTCCCTTTGAAAGCGAGGCGAGTGTCGTGTTGGCATGGTGGGCACAGCAAGAACTGTGGTTACAGATGATCGTCGGGGTGGTGGCGCTATTGATCATTGGCGGTCTCTTATGGATGTTGTTATCGCTGGTGCTGTTACCGTTATTAGCGTTATTGCAACGGCTACTGTCGCCGGTTGAGAACACCACATCAATGAGCGATCGGGATTACTTACTCGGTACGCTGACGTTAGATGTGGCGCATCATCACACTGGCGAAGTCATGGTAACCGGTGGTGGACGCGCCCGCCAGACATATCCGGCCAAGTTGTGGTCGGATAAAAGCCAGCCGCTAGATCAGGGCACAAAAGTCGTGATCATTGAACTCAAACAAGGTATTGCCTATGTTGATGCCTTGGCTACTCACAACCCTAAGGAGGGAACTGATGGAAATTTTAACTGATTATATGCCGTGGATTATTGCGGCCGTTTTATTGATCTTGCTCTTTATTTTTCTGGCCACCCATCGTAAGACCGCTTTGCCTAACGAAGTGCTGATTATTTCCGGTGCCTTGATTTCCGGCAAGCACAGTTTTCGCGATGTCAATGGCAATCGTGTCAAATTGATTACCAACGGCGGGTCTTTTATTTTACCGATTTTGCAGCGCTGGGACGTTTTAAGTCTAAATACGCGGACCATTGAAGTCGCAACGCCTGAAGTCTACACGCAACAAGGGGTTCCGATTATCGTCAACGGGACGGTTATTTTAAAAATAGGCTCCAGTCAGGAAGAAGTCGCAACCGCTGCGGAACAATTTTTAGGCAAAAATGACGAGCAGATTAATTCGGAAGCCACCGAAATTCTGGAAGGCCATTTACGGGCAATTTTGGGCACATTAACGGTTGAGGATACCTATCAGAATCGTGATGCCTTTGCCGAAAAGGTCCAGGATGTGGCGAGTTCCGATTTAGCCAAAATGGGTTTACAGATTATTTCGTTCACGATCAAAGATATTGCCGACAAGAACGGTTATCTGGACTCACTGGGTAAGAAGCAGATTGCGGAAGTTAAGAAGAACGCCGCTGTAGCCGAAGCAGCTGCCAATCGCGATACCCGGATTCAACAGGCACAAGCAGATCAGGAAGCAAAGCAGCAGGAAATTGAACGCCAGACCCAAATTGCTGACGCCGAACGGGAACAGCAGGTCAAGATGGCTGACTTCAAAAAGCAACAAGAAATTGCCCAGGCGCAAGCTGATCAGGCCGCGATTGTTGAACAGATGAAGGCCAAGCAGGTTCAAAAAGAAAAAGACATTGAATTAGCCCAAAAGAACGCCGAGTTGCAGGAACAGGAACTGAATGCAACCGTGCGTAAACAAGCGGATGCGGACTTGTATAAAGCCCAGCGTGCCGCCGAAGCCCAAAAAGCAACCCAGATCGCGGCCGCTGAAGCATCAGCAAAAGAGGTTGAATTGGATGCCGAAGCCAAAGCAAATGCAACCAAGGCGATTGGGGAAGCAGAAGCCGGCAAGACCAAGGCGATCGGGCTTGCTCAAGCGGAAGCGATTGCTAAACAAGCGGAAGCAGCACGGCAACTTGATGAGTCTGGCCGCTTCAAGATGACGATTGAAGCAATGCCGAAGATTATTGAGGCTGCTATGAGTCCGTATGCAAATGTTGACTCGATCAAGCTTTATGGCGATGGCGACCTGACGAATCAAACCAGCGGCAGTTTGGTCAAGCAACTGGACATGTTGCAAGAAGTTGCCGGCATCGATATTCGCGGGATGTTAAATGGCGCACTGATGCATCAGGCTGGTAATCAACCGGTTGTCGATGCGATCAAGCACCACGAGCAACCAGCAGCCAAAGCGCCTGACACCAAGCAACCAGCACCGGCGCCAAAGAGTGATCAACCGGCCACTACCGAGCAAGCGGCATCAAGTACACCATCGCGCATGGCCGAGAAGCAAAAGTAGTCATGAGTGAAATTCAGAATGATTGAGCTTAATTAAAAAAGTGGCTCCGTTTGCGATTGTTGTAAAATCGCAACGGAGCCACTTTTTGGTTGATGTCTAAAGAAATTAATACGCTAAGCAATTCCTTCAATGTATGGCGCCGGGCGGTGAAAATTTTGATGAATACTACTATAAATCACGCGGATGGCTTTGTCGTAGTCTTTATCATTTACGCCAATTAATAAATTGATGTCATCATTGGTCTGGCTGACAAGCTGGACATTGAGCAGGTTGTCGTCTAGATAGGCGAGGACCTTACCGGCAATTGCCGGTCGTTGCCGTAACTTTCGGGAAACCATCGCAATGAGCGCAACATTTTCAGTGACCTCGAGTTTATCAGGCTGACACGCTGCTTTAATTGCTGCCGTGAGTTCGTGAACGGAAATCTGATGGCGTGGTTCGCGAATTAACAGACTAAAACTGTCAATGCCGGTGGGGAGATAATCAACGACCAGATGATGGTCAGCAATGACGTCCAGTGCATGCTGAATGATATCGAGGTGTAATGCGAGTTGATATTGCCGAATCGTCACCACCAGATAATGCTTGCGGCCAGCAATCCCGGTAATGATCCGCATATCATTTGCCGGATCATCATCTTGAATAATCAAGGTGCCGGGATCTTCTGGGACGTTCGTGTTAAGAATGCGAGTTGGAATGCCACTTTCTCGCACTGGCTGGACCGCCTCTTCCTGAAAAACACTGAAGCCCATGTAGGTCAATTCGCGCAATTCATCATAACTCATTACGTCAATACTATCGGCATCTTGAATAATTCGCGGATCGGCCATTTTGATTCCGGAAACATCGGTCCAATTTTCGTAAAGATCAGCTTGAGCCAGCCGCGCCAACCACGCACCGGAAATGTCGGAACCGCCGCGCGCCATGATTTGTACGTGACCGGCAGCATTTTGCCCGTAGAATCCGGGAACAACTATCCCATGATGACGCGGTAGCCGCCGATAAGCAGCTAATGTTTTGGCTTCATCAATCGCCCCGTTTTGATCAAAAAAGAGGAGATCAGCAGCATCAACGAAGGTATAGCCCAAATAGGCAGCCATCAGTTGGGCGGTTAAAAACTCACCGCGCGAAACCAGATAATCGCGCGAGTAATGAGTGGCGATGTGATGACGAATCGTATTCATGAGTTTTATGAGCGGCACATGCAAATGTAAAGCCTGATTGATAGCTTCCAGTCGGGCTGCCACTTGAGCAAAAAGCGGGGTGACATCACGACCGGCTTCGAATCCATCCGCAATCAGATAAAGGGTATCAGTCAACTTGCGGGTTGCATCGCCATATTTACCGGCTGCACTGATGACAACGATTTGGCGCTGCGGGTCTTGGTTGATAATGGCTTTGACTTTTTGAAACTGCCCGGCGTCGGCAACCGAACTACCGCCGAATTTAACGACTTTCATTCGATTACCCCCTGATCAACTTGTTCTTTAACGTTACGGGTGGTCAGTTCACTATCGCCAATGGCTGCCATGAAGGCATGAGCGTCAATTGCCAAAACGCCACGCATGAGCCGATGCATTTCGCCGGTCGGGATTTGTTTGATTAAGAGATGATCCCGAACGACTTCGGTGTCTTTATCGTTAAACATGGCAAACGTGATCGGATCGGCTCGCAGCAAGTAATCAGCAGTATTCAGATCTGCATCGAATTGTAAGTTCTGATCAAAGTGCCGCGTCAGATGCGGGGCATTTTCCAGAATGTCGAAAAGATCCTGAACAATGGCATTAGCAGTCGGATATTTACCGGCGCCTTGACCATAAAACTGCAAATCGCCAATGGTCTGGCCGTGCAGTCGGATCAGGTTGAAGTTTTCAAACGTGTTAGCCGCCAAAGCAGTCGCCGGATAAAGGCGCGGTTCAACGACCATACTATAATGGTTGCCAACCCGTCTGCTCTTGCCAATTAGTCGTAAAACCTGATGACGACTGGCGAAAAAGTCAATATCGGCTTTGGTGACATTACGAATGCCAAACTTAGGAACATCGCGCGGCGGAACCATATCGTAAGCCAAGGCGGCCGAAATTTTGAGTTTGTTTACCACGTCATCACCGTCGATATCCGCACTGGGATCGGCTTCGGCATAACCCATGTCTTTAGCTGCCAACAAAACCGGGTCAAAATCGAGATGCGCCCGCTGCATTTGATCCAGAATATAATTACTCGTACCATTAAAGATGCCTTCGATGGTATCAATTTGGTCAATGCGAGCAGCACGTTCCAAATTGCGAATCCAGGGAATGCCGCCACCAGTAGTTGCTTCAAAATAAAAGCGAACGTGATGCTGAGCCGCCGTTGTGATGAATTCAGGCAGGTGTTGCGCAACGACAGCTTTATTGGCGGTCACCACATGTTTACCGTGCTGCAGTGCACGTAGGATATAATCATAAGCAGGATGCAAGCCGCCAATAGCCTCAACGACAACATCAATGTTGGGGTCAGCAAGGATAGCGTCGAAATTTGTTGTCATCTCAGGCATCGTAGCTGGGTGGGTTGGGCGAATGAAAATAGCAGTGACCCGCATTCGGCGATCACCATTTTCAACGATGTCATAAACGCCGCTACCGACAGTACCAAAACCTAAGATGGCAATATTCATTTTCTTCAGCTCCTTGTATATAAAATATAGACACTTGTTTTTCTAATGCGAACAGATTATCATATCCTTATTCCAAAAACAAGTCGGATCAGATAGGAGTCGTTCACATGCGATACACAAGTACACGGGATCAGCGCGTTAGCAAGACTGGACAACAAGCGATCAAGCAAGGCATCTCCGAAGAAGGCGGGTTATTTGTTTTACCGCATCTAACGGATTACCGCTTGAATCTTCAAAATTTATTAGGTAAAGATTATGAAACGATTGCTCAGAATGTTCTCACGACCCTGTTGCCTGATTTTAACACTGCTGCGTTGAAAAAGGCGATCCAATTTGCCTATCATAAAAATTTTTCTGATCGCCGGCTGACGCCTGTTCGGTCTGTGGGTGATTTTCATGTTTTAGAGCTGTTTCATGGCCCAACCAGCGCCTTTAAAGACTTGGGGTTGCAACTACTACCGCAACTGATGCGCCTGGCACTGGATCCGGAAGATCGCATCATGATCTTAGCCGCAACCAGTGGCGATACCGGGACTGCGGCGTTGCAAGGGTTCAAAAATGTCGCCCAAACCGGGATTACCGTCTTTTATCCTGATCATGGGGTTAGTCCGATTCAGGAGCGGCAAATGTTAACGACAACCGGCAATAACACACGGGTTTTCCCAATTGGCGGTAACTTTGATCAAGCGCAGAGTGCCGTTAAAGATCTCTTTACCGACACCGGTTTTGCGGCGCGTTTGCAGGCGGAACAAGTAACGCTTTCGGCCGCCAATTCGATTAATATCGGGCGTTTGATTCCTCAGGTGGTTTATTATTTTTCCGCCTACTTGCAACTGGTTGAATCAGGTGCCATTGAGCTTGGTCAAAAGGTTAATTTCACTGTTCCAACTGGCAACTTTGGGGATGTCCTAGCTGGTTTCTATGCGAAGTTAATGGGGTTGCCGATTCATCAACTAATTGCCGCGGCCAACGCCAACCATGAACTGGCGGACTTTCTTGAAACCGGTATTTATGATCGCAATCGTCCGTTCCTAAAGACGGTGGCGCCAAGTATGGATATTCAGATTTCCAGTAACTTGGAACGGCTACTCTACTATAAGAGTGGTGAAGATAGCAGTTATGTGGCTAAATTAATGGAAGAATTGGCCACAACCGGCCGCTATCAGGTACGGCCCGATGTTTTGGCAGCGATTCAGGCTGATTTTGCTGGCGGTTTTGCCGCAGATGCACAGATTGCAGCTTCAATTGCTGCGGTTTGGAAGCAAAACGACTATTTGTTGGATCCTCACACGGCTGTCGGCTACCATGTGATGCAGCAATATCGGGAGACAACCGGTGATTCGACCCCTAATGTGCTACTCGCAACGGCTAGTCCATACAAATTTCCACGCGCGGTTGCTCAAGCCCTTGACTTGCCGGTGACAGGTGACGACTTTGCTGTGATGACCCAGTTGCATCAAATGAGTGGTGTTCCGATTCCTGCTAATCTAGCGCGCTTGGCAACTTTGACTGCCCAACCTAAACACGTGGTGGCGCCGGAAGAAATGGGCCAGGCGATCATTGCAGCCGCAAAGGAGGTTTTTAACAATGATCAGCGTGTCCGTTCCGGCAACAAGCGCTAATTTAGGCGTTGGTTATGACGTTTTAGGATTAGCCCTTGATCTCAAAGCTCGGTTCACCTTCGAAGCGAGCACCCAAAAGCTTGAGATTTTTGGGGATGATCCCGACTTTGCCAATGAGCATAACTTGATTTATCAGGCATTTGTGACATTTGCCAAAGCGGTTGATCAACCAGTGCCAAATTTAAGGATTACGGTCGATTCGAACATTCCTAGTTCGCGCGGCTTGGGAAGTTCGGCCACGTGTGTTGTTGGCGGAATTGCCGCGGCGAATGCGTGGTTTCATGCCGGCTGGGATCGGACTCAGCTTTTGAAGCTTGCAGCGAAAATGGAAGGGCATCCGGACAATGCTGCCCCTGCAATTTTTGGTCAGCTGTGTGCGACTATTTTGGCAGATGCAGAGCCCATTGTGCGCCAGTATCCGGTCAGCTCACAGTTGCAGTTAGTGACATTCATCCCTGATTATGCTGTGAGCACTGCAGAAGCACGAAAAATCCTTCCTACAACGATGACTTACGCAGATGCTGCTTATCAGATGGGACGATGTGTTCTAATGACGCGGGCGTTGGCAGATGGTGATTTACCGCTTTTACATCAAGTGGCCCATGATCGGATGCAGGAGCCTTATCGCGCCACATTGATTCCGGACTATCAGGCTGTCCGTCAATTGGTTACCGCAGCCAATGGCGTTTTGTTGATCTCGGGTTCAGGATCGACCATGCTTGCAATCGTTGAGGGAGCAGCGGCTGCTCGCCAGTTGCAAGCAGCCGCCAGCCAACAATGGCCAGCATGGCGCGTGCAGATCGTCCAGCCGAGTACAGAAGGGGTGCGGGTTTCAGAAAGCTGAACAATATCAAAAAACGCCAAGCCCTGACACTTGGCGTTTTTGCGTCTAAATCTTGAAAAACTGTTATCCTATTAGTATCTTCATGAATGCAGATTGCCAGTATGGTATAATTCTGGGGCGACGAGCTGAAGGCAATATTCATTTTGACCAACCGCTCAGGGAAAATTATTAGTGCAGTTTGGACCCGCTGAGACAACTTGCCACTGCACTTTCAATGAAAATTTCATGGTACCCGGCATTCTTTTGCCCGCACCTAATCGAACGAGGAGATTATCATTCAGATGAAAGATACACCTAGTTTTACCCCCATCCTGCTTGGCAGTGATATGAACGTGTATGGTATGGCGCGTTCGTTCCACGAGATGATCGGCGGGGCGATTGATGTCTATGCGCGTGAACAGCTGGCCCCAACACGCTTTTCACGAATCGTAAATGTCCATCTGATTAAGCAATTTGATTCTGACCCGACTTTTATCGAAAAAATGCGTGAAGTTGCGCATCTGCACGCGGCTTCGGCTGGCCGTCTGCTGCTAATTGCGTGCGGTGACACATATGCACAATTGGTATCCAAACATAAAGATGAATTAAGTCAGTGGTTTATCTGTCCATATGTTGACTATGATCTTTTAAAACGCCTTAACAGTAAGGAAAGCTTTTACCAGGTTTGTGAAGAATACCATCTTCCTTACCCAGCCACTAAGATCGTGACCAAGTCAATGTATGAAAGCAACGCCACAATTACGGCGCCATTTGAATTTCCAGTGGCGCTGAAACCGACCGATTCGGTGGAATGGTTGAATATCCACTTTGAAGGGCGTAAAAAGGCATTCACGATTCATTCCCAAGTCGAATTGACCAACACCATCGCCAAGATTTATGACAATGGGTATACATCTGACTTAATTCTTCAAGACTTTGTACCGGGTGATGACAGCAATATGCGGACGTTGAATTGTTATGTGGACCAATATCATCATGTCAAAATGATGTGTCTGGGTCATCCGCTACTTGAAGATCCCACACCAGCGTCCATCGGGAATTATGTGGCGATTATGCCGGCTTTTGATCAGACATTGTATGATCAAATCAAAGAATTTCTCGAAGCCATCAAGTTTACCGGTTTTGCTAACTTTGATATGAAGTATGATCACCGCGACAACACGTTTAAGTTATTTGAAATTAATATTCGGCAGGGTCGCAGCAGCTTTTTCGTGACCCTGAATGGCTATAATCTTGCCAGCTGGCCGGTGCGCGATTATATCACCGGCGATCTCAAAAATGCGCCGACTGTTTATGGCAATTCCGATCGCAGCAAGTACAAATTATGGCTTGGGGTGCCTGAACGGGTCTTCAAGCAATACTCCGCCGACAACGAGGCCAAGCGGGAAGCGTTGAAGTTGATCAAAGAAAAGCGCTACGGGACGACGGTCTTTTACAAACCAGATATGACGCTTAAACGCTGGCTATTACTGAAATATATGTTTCATAATTATGTTGGTCGCTTTAAGCAGTATTTTGCGGAAAACAAAGGCGATGTGTGATAAAATAAACATGTTAGGGACACCTAAACTTGCAAGGGGGCATTTCTTTTGGTTACTGAAAATGATTTAACGATTGAATCCGTACATTATAATCGGCTGTTATTGGCGATTGATGATGATGATGACGACTCCTCGCGCAAGGCATTGAACTACGCCTGCACGGTTGCCAAGATCTATGATATTCCGCTGGGGATTGTATCGGTGCTTGAAACCGGCGATCTGAATATTTTTCAGTCATTGACGCCTGAGGATGTTGAAGCAGCACGGGAAAAAATGGCGAAGAACCTGAATACTTATGTTGAAAAAGCCCGTGAGTTTGGCGTGCAGAAGGCCCAGCCGATTATCGCTGAAGGTCGACCGGCAGCGGCACTGCTTGACGAGGTTATTCCAGCGTTCAAGCCGGACTTGGTTATCATGGGTTCACACGTACGTCGTGGCCGTCTGCGACTGGGCCACGTTGCAAGCGAAGTAGCCCGCGATGCAGCGGTATCCGTTATTATTGTCCGTTAATTGTCAGTGCTATGATTCAAATAAGCAGCCGTGAGATTTGATTAAAGTCCGCGGCTGCTATTTTTGTGTGAGCGCGAGCCGGCGCGTTTAGGGATCGGAGTGTAAGTGGCCTCAGGCGTGATGGCCGGTCTTTGGCCATTGCGCCTGAGGTCCTTACACGCAGACTTCTGCGCCGGGGAGCGCGTTATGGGCGTAAACCAGAACATAAGTGGCCACTGCAACCAAGGTCCTTACACGCAAATCCCTGCGCCAGCAAACACGTTATGAGCATAAGTCAGCGCGGTTAATAAGCACTATGCTACCTGTCAGGCAAAATCGAAATGAGGAGCGTTTATGCAGTATCAAAATGTCAGTGTCGGGCAACTGATCCGGCGCGTGAGTCGGTTTACGGTTGAACTTGCGATTGATGGCGTGACGACATCGGTACATATGAACAACACTGGCCGGAATAAGGAAATTCTAGTGCCGGGTTCGCTGGCCAGTGTCCGTTATGTGAATCATCCCAACCGGAAGACGCACTATGATCTGCTTGCGGTAAACCGGCAGAATCGTTGGATTAATATAGACAGCTTAGCCCCCAACCACGTTGCCAGAGAATGCTTGGAGGCTGGCACCATGAAATTGCCCGGATTATCCTTGCCTTATGCGGTTCGTCCCGAGACCACCTGGCGCGATTCCCGGCTTGATTTTGCGGGAACTGCGGCTGATGGCCAATCATGGTTTGTTGAAACTAAAGGCGTCACATTAGCCAACCAAACATTGGCGGCGTTTCCCGATGCTCCCACCACGCGAGCGCTGAAGCATGTGCACACGCTGACAATGGCCCAAGCGGCAGGCTATCAGGCATTTTTGGTTTTTATTGTGCAGTTACCCAATATTCAGCAAATGACGATTTATCGTGAACGGTTTCCAGAGCTTGTCACCGCAATCACAACTGCCAAGCAAAACGGTGTGCGCGTCTTGGCTTATGACACGATGACGGGTCCGGATTTTATTACTTTGGGCCAGCCGATCCTGTTTGACGAGCATCTGCCATTTACGGAAATGAACCTGACGAGTTTGTGAAATATGAGAATTCGGTCATGATATTTTCATATTAACTTGACAACGATTACGATGCACGATTAGCGGGTCATCAATCGTCCCTAGCCCTCAATCCTATGCCGATGAGGGCTTTTTTGTTGTGGCTAAAATTTTCAGCAAGTGAAAACGCCAGCGTGTCTTGAAAATGAAAATGAGATTCCGTGATTTGAATCACACACAAATGACTCGTACAATGGTTAGCATTGTTTCAATTCGATGACAACTGTTTCTGAAACAGAACAAAATCGCAACATCAGGTAAGTAGCGATTTTAAAAAGTACCGGGCACCAAGGCGATATCTTAATTCGTTAAGGGGCCTGAGAGGAGTGAGCAAATGCAACACAAGATTGAAAATGATGCTGAAACCAAAATCGAAGTGAGTGGTTTAACCAAGATTTTTGGCAAACGAATCAATCGTGCCAAAGAAATGTTAAAGCAAGGGAAAACCAAGGCTGAGATTCTAAAGGCTACGGGCGCAACCGTGGGTGTTGATCAAGCTGATTTCACCATTAAAAAAGGTGAAATCTTCGTTATCATGGGGCTTTCTGGTTCGGGTAAATCAACCACACTGCGAATGCTGAATCGGTTAATTGAACCGACTGCCGGACAAGTTCTGATTGATGGTGATGATATTGCCAAGTTGGACAAGCAACACCTGCGTGAAGTGCGGCGGCAAAAGCTGAGCATGGTATTTCAAGGCTTCGCGCTATTGCCTAACCGAACTGTTTTACAAAACGCGGCGTTTGGCTTGGAAATTCAGGGGATGGATAAATCCGAACGTGAAGCTAAAGCCAACAAAGCGCTTGATTTAGTGGGATTAGACGGGTTTGCCGATCAATTTCCTGATCAATTATCTGGCGGGATGCAACAACGTGTCGGCTTGGCGCGCGCGTTGGCCAGTGATGCCGAGATTCTCTTAATGGACGAGGCCTTTTCTGCGCTTGATCCGTTAAATCGGCGGGATATGCAAGACGAATTGTTGGATCTGCAAGAAGAAATGCACAAGACGATTGTTTTCATATCCCATGATCTGAATGAAGCGTTGCGGATTGGCGATCACATCATGATTATGAAAGACGGCGAGATCGTTCAAATCGGGACGCCAGAAGAGATTCTGAGTCAACCTGCTGATGATTACGTTGAGAAGTTCATTGAAGGTGTGGATCGGAGTCAGGTTTATACCGCAGCTAATGTTATGATTCGCGCTAACACCGTGAATATCGACAAGGATGGTCCGCGTTTGGCAGCACGGCGGATGCGTGACAACGAGATTTCCAGCTTGTATGTTGTCAACACCAAGCGACAATTAGTAGGAATCTTGGATGCCGATGATGTTCGTGCGGCCATTGATAGCGGGAAAAAGGACTTAACCACGATTGTTAAGACCGACGTACCGACAACAAAAATGGATACGCCGTTAGCTGACCTGCTGGATGCTGTGTCGACTACTTCAGTTCCGTATGCTGTCATCGATGATCAGAAACGACTTCGCGGGATTATCATTCGCGGTGCCGTTCTTGGCGCACTCTCAGGACAGGAGGTCAATGTCAATGTTTAATCTTTTAGTTACCATCCCAACGTTACCATTAGCACATTGGATTGATTCCTTCGTGGACTGGCTCACTCAATTTGCCGGGTTCTTCGGTGTGCTGACGAACTTTATCGGAACGATTGTCAATGCCTTTCAAGCGGTCTTTGATTTCATTCCGATTTGGCTGTTTATCATCTTAATTATGGCGCTGACTTGGTACCTTAAGCGAGGGCAGAAGTATCGCAGTTTGCTGATTTTCGAATTAGTGGGGCTGTTGTTAATCTGGAATCTGGGATTTTGGCGCGATATGACGCAGACGCTGACCTTGGTTCTGACCGCAAGCTTGTTGGCAATTGTCATCGGCATTCCACTGGGTATCTGGGCTGCTGAAAGTAAAACCGTTTCGGCGATTGTCAAGCCGTTGATGGACTTTATGCAGACCATGCCAGCCTTTGTTTATTTGATTCCCGCCGTGGCATTCTTTGGTATCGGGATGGTTCCCGGCGTTGTTGCGTCAGTCATTTTCGCGATGCCGCCGACAGTTCGGATGACGCAATTGGGAATTGAACAGGTACCAGCTGACTTGAATGAAGCAGCCGTTGCATTTGGTGCTACGAGTTGGCAGCAGCTGATCAAAGTGCAGCTGCCCTTTGCCCGCGGCACCATTATGGCCGGCATTAATCAAAGTATGATGTTGGCTTTATCCATGGTCGTAATTGCATCCATGATCGGGGCAATGGGCCTAGGTACCAAGGTTTACTTTGCTGTGGGTCGTAACGACGCTGGCGGCGGGTTTGTTGCCGGTTTGGCGATTGTTATTCTGGCAATCATTCTGGATCGGATTACCCAAAGTCTCAATCGCACGCGCTAGGAGGTGGCTGTTTGACTTTTTATAAAAAAATCATTGCGGCACTGGCGATGGTAGCCACGGTTGGCTTTTTGACCGCATGCAGCAGTACCCAACCTAAGTACGATGCCAAAAAGCCTCTAGGGCCGCAAATTAACTATACGATTACCGGAATCGATGCAGGTGCCGGCATCATGAGCAGTACCGATAAGGCCTTGAAGGCATACGGACTGGAAGAAAAGAATTGGCAGTTGCAACCAAGCTCGACCGCGGCGATGACCAGTACACTGCAAAAGGCGATTGCCGATAAGCGGCCCATTGTGGTGACCGGCTGGACGCCGCACTGGATGTTCACCAAGTTTCCGTTGAAATTTTTGAAGGATCCTAAGAATGTCTATGGTAAAGCCGAACAGATTCATACGATTGTGCGTAAAGGGCTTAAGCAAGATGCTCCGCAAGCCTACCAGGTGCTTGATCAATTTCACTGGACGCCCAAAGAAATTTCTAGTGTGATGTTGGCGGTGAACAATGGCCAGGATCCTGCTGCAGCTGCAAAAGCATACGTGAAGAAACATCCGGAGCAAATTGCTCAATGGACTAAGGGTGTTAGTCATGTTAGCGGTAGTCCTAAATTAACCCTGACCTATATTGCCTGGGATTCGGAAATTGCCTCCACAAACGTTGTGGCGACCGTTTTGCGGCAAATGGGTTATAAAGTGACGATTCGCGCGATGGAGCCGCAGCCGGTTTGGGCATCAGTTGCGACTAAAGCAGCAGATGCACAGGTATCGGCGTGGTTGCCAAACACTGCCGCCAAGTTATACGCCGATTATAAGAACCAGGTTGTTGATCTTGGCGTGAATATGGATGGCGCTCGGGTCGGTTTGGCCGTTCCAAAGTATATGAAGAATATCAATAGCATTGAAGATTTGAAGTAACCATCATTAAAACGCTGAGGGTACGGTTCGTCATGAAGACGGATCATATCCTTGGCGTTTTTACATAGGCAGATGATTTGCTTTCTCATCTTTTCGTGCCTAGTATAACCGCGGAAGCAGCTTTAATAACACGCCAAAACTGGCAGGTTCAGATTGCCGGTTTTTAAATAAAAGGGGGACTTATGATGGTTGAGACGATTAAAGCTGGGGTTGCAGCGCTACAAACTTTGGAGAGTTGGGGCGTCACGCACATTTACGGCATCCCCGGTGGCACATTTAATAACATGATGTACGCGTTGCATGAGGAAAAGTCGCGCATCAAGTATATTCATGTGCGCCATGAAGAAGTCGGGGCCTTGGCAGCGGTCGCCGATGGAAAGCTGACGGGTCATATTGGGGTGGCGTTCGGGTCAGCTGGCCCCGGAGCAACGCATCTTTTCCAAGGCGCTTACGATGCCAAAATGGATAAAGTGCCTACTTTGTTCTTAGTGGGCCAAGTGGAACAACGGTTTATGAATGCTGATTTCTTTCAGGAATTAGATGAAGATCCAATGTTTCAGGATGCGGCTGTCTATGCACGTACCGTCACCACAGCGCAGAGTTTACCGCATGTCATTGATGAGGCGATTCGGCGGGCATATGCTGCTCATGGTGCGGCGATTGTGGTGATTCCTAACGACTTGGCCGCCGAGTTGATTCCGGCGAATGGGTATTACAGTGCCGCGGCGACCCATGCCACCCCGATTTTAGCGGCCGGCACTGATGAACAGGTGGATCAGGCACTAAGATTGATTCGTACCGCGTCTCGGCCGGTGATGTATGTCGGTCAAGGCGTTCGCGGGGCAGCTGATACGGTGATGACGCTAGCCAAAAAGTTACAGATGCCAGTGATAACGACAGCGCTGGGCAAGCCGATTATTCCGTACGCCTTTGAAGCACTCTTGGGTTCGGCTGCACGGGTCGCATCGAAACCGGCCAATGAAGCATTGCGGGTGGCCGATTTGATCATGTTTGTCGGCTCGAATTATCCATTTGCGGAAGTTATGTTTTCGCCTAAAGCCAAGTTTATTCAAATCGAAGCTGATCCCAAAACCTTAGGCAAGCGGCATCACACAGATGTGGCAATCTTAGCGGATGCACCCGCAACTTTGAAGAAAATGATTGCCCACAGTGATGAGGCTCCTAGCAGCGGCTGGTATCAGGCCAATGTCGATAACGTCAAAAATTGGCATCAGTACAATGATGACATGATGCAACGGACCACTGGCGATATGCGCTTTGAGCCGGTATTTGGCCAGATCAACCGCATTGCGACCGATGATGCAATTTTTGCGATTGATGTCGGGGATGTCACCCAAAATGCTGTGCGCTTGTTGAAAGTGAATGGTCGGCAAGCGTGGACAACCAGCGGACTGTTCGCCACGATGGGTGCAGGATTGCCGGCAGCCTTAGCCGGACAGTTGAGTTTTCCTCAGCGCCAAGTGTTCAATCTTGCTGGTGATGGTGCCGCGGCGATGGTCATGCAGGATCTGGATACAGAAGTGCGGTATCACCTGCCGATTATCAATGTTGTTTTTTCAAATAATGCATTAGGTTATATTGAAGATGAGCAAGAAGATGACGGACACGAATGGTTTGGCGTTGATATGCCAGCAATTGATTTTGCAACGGTTGCCAAGGGAATGGGCATGACCGGTTTGACCGTCACCAAGGTTTCGGAACTCGCGGCTGCGTTTGATGAAGCCGAGGCCAATCGCATCGCTGGCAAGCCAACACTTATTGATGCCAAAATTACGAATGAGCGGCCAATCCCGGTCGAGCATCTGCAGTTAGATCCGGATCGTTTCGATGCCGCTACAATTGCTGCCTTCAAGAAACGTTATTATGCTGATAATTTGGTGCCGTTTAGTTCGTTTCTAGCGGCGCATCATGTTTCGGTGGGTTGAATTTGATTGATGAAAACGCAAACGTGCCCCAAAAGCGGTTTTTACTTTTGGGGCACGTTTTAGTTAACAATCTAGAACTCGATAAGCATAGCTACCGTTTGCGGACAAAGATCAGTTTTGAGAACAGGTAGTTAGCGACGACAATGATGATTTGATCCAGAATTTTGACCAGGATCTCGTTGCCGTGAAGCCAGTCCACGCCGACAATCATAATGAAGTTATCCAGCAACAGTGAAACGCCACGGAGGATTAGAAAACTGGTTAGCTCGAACCAGAATTTCTTTTTGCTTGAATAGTCACTGTGGAAGACGACACTTTTGTTGGCGAAGAATGCAAAAATGACACTGACAATGTTAGCGGTCGTGTTGGTTAAGACCAAGCCAATATCAAAATAGCGCATCACAAAAAAGGTGACGAAATTGATCAAGGTGGTGAGTCCACCGATAAATAAGTAGTTGATGATCATTTCGTAGCGTTTATATAGATGAATCAGCGTTTTCAAAGGTTAAATCTCTCCTAGCTTTGAGTTTGATGCAATGCAGTGTTTGGCTGCGCACGAATGGTGTCAGTATACCATGCAAGCTGAGTGGTAGTGAGATGCTTTTTATAAGGTTCATGCGAGACTGACATTAACGATAACCCTTGTCAGTGCGCAGCTAAAAAAACGACTGAGCTGTTGACTTGCGTTTATCCGCCTAATTGACTTACAATTTGTTAGCGAAAGGCTGAGACTTGGGTGTCATGGGCCTGCTTGAATCTCAGTGGGTTTCAAGGTATGCTCTTTGCAAGGAGGATAACGATGACGAAATCAGGTAAACAACAGTCCCCACGTAAGCATCGCTGGCTATGGCGGACGATTTTTGCGCTCGGTGTCCTTCTGGGCTTAGCGCTGGTTTTCAACGAACCGATTAAGCTGTTTGTCGTTGATCATTTAAGCCAATGGACGATGGGGCAGATTGATCGCAATACAGTTGATAAGAACGAAAAAAGAAGTGCCACGTTTGATTTTAAAGGTGTTAAAGCGCTTGATATCAACACGGTCGGGAATGCCGCGTTGACCCGTAACCTGCATCCGATTGGTAAGATTGCCATTACCAGCGTTCATCTGAAGTTGCCGATTCTCAAGGGGCTGTCAAATGATAACCTGAGTGCCGGCGCCGGGACGATGAAGGCTGATCAGAAGATGGGTGAAGGCAATTATGCGTTAGCCGGCCACTATATGACCAACCAAGGGATTCTTTTTTCACCTTTGAAAAATGTCCAAACTGGCGATACAGTCGCGATTACGAATATGAAGAAAGTTTACACTTACAAAGTGACCACGAAACAGATTGTTAACGAAACCCAGGTGCAATGGATCGATGATGTGGCAGGGAAGAAACTGATCACCTTAGTCACATGTGCGTCACCGACAGAAGGCGAAGTGGATCGGATCATTGTGCAAGGAGAACTTCAGTCGGTCAAGAAAGCAAATCAAAAGAATCTGAAAATTTTCTTATAATTTGAACAAGTGCTGGCGAATGCTTGCACTTTTTTTATTTTTGCGGCACGCTAAGATTTAACTAGCGAAAAATGGATGGTGGGGAAGACGATGTCAGCGTACGAAAAGTTTATCAACAATGTGCCAGTCCGACGTACAGTGGTTTTATTCTCGGTTTTTTTGGTTTTGTGGTTTGCCCGTAGCATTATGAGCGACATTTTGTTGACCTTTATTTTTGCGTTTCTAGTCAGTCGCTTAGTGCACGCGGTTCAACGCCATGTTCATGTTCGGCCGTTTGTGATCGTTGTACCTGTTTACATATTGGTGATTTTAGGGTTGATCTATGCAGCGGTCCATTATGTTCCAGCCATTATTCACCAAACGATCACGCTGTTTAATTCGGTACAGGATTTTTATAACAGCGATGCCTTTGCCAACAACCAGGTAATGCAGTGGGTTTTGCAGAGTACCAAGAGCCTGAACCTCACCGAACAACTTAAGACTGGCCTGTCAACGGTTCTTGAATATGCCGGTAACATTGGTGCGATGGGCTTGACGTTGGTGTTGTCGTTTATTTTAAGTTTCTTCTTTACCATCGAGTTGGATAGCTTACCGGCATTTGGGCAACTGTTTTTGGATTCACCGTTTGGTTGGTACTTTAAAGATCTGCGTTATTTTGCCTTGAAATTCATCAATACGTTCGGGGTTGTCATGGAAGCCCAGATCTTTATCGCGGTGGTTAACACGGTGATTACGACGATTACGCTGTTGTTTATGAAAATGCCGAATATTCCGAGTCTGGCGATTATGGTTTTCCTGTTATCGCTTATTCCGGTTGCCGGGGCGATTATTTCGCTCATTCCGTTGACGATCATCGGCTATACAGTTGGCGGCTGGCAAGATGTCATCACCATTTTGATCATGATTGCGGCGATTCATGTGTTAGAAGCATATGTCTTGAATCCTAAGTTTATGAGTAGCCGCACGCAATTGCCTGTCTTCTTCACCTTTGTCGTGTTGCTGGTGGCAGAACGACTCTTTGGGACCTGGGGCTTGATCGTAGGTATTCCGATCTTCACCTTTTTCCTGGATGTCTTAGGGGTCAAAAAGATTGCCGGAACCAAAGCACATCATTCGACTTATGACACTGTCCCACAGCCAAAGGAGCATCATGAAAATGACGCGTAAACGCCGGTGGCTGATCATTTTGGCGGTGTTAGGTGTTTTGGTCGTCGCTGGCGGCGTGACGATGGGCTGGATCCAGCATCAGCGTCAAGCCAGTAAGATTACGGCGCGACCGGTTCCCCAAGCACAGTTGCGGCGGCATGTTCGCAAACTGATTGATGCGACCGACTTTAGAGGCAGTGTTGCCTTGATCAAAAAAGGCCGGATTGTTTATACAGGCGGTGTCGGTGAAGCAGATCATACGCGCAAATTGGCGAATAATGGGGCGACGATGTTTCCGCTGGCCTCGGTAGAGAAGTATTTAACGGCGCTTGTCATTGGGCGACTGATTGCCGATCACCGGCTGTCATTCACCACTAAGCTAGCCAAGTTTTATCCCGACATTGATCATAGTCGCGACATTACCATTCGGCAGCTGCTGGATCATCGCTCGGGCATTCAAATGGATGAACTTACACCGGAGCAAATACTGACATCAGAAAAAAACGCGCTCGACTGGAATTTGAATCAACTAGGATCCACCGGCGACCATAGCTTTATTTATACTAATGCCAATTATGCGTTATTAGCGGGGATTATTCGCAAAGTCACAAAGAAGCCTTTCGCTGCGGCATTAGACCAAACGATTCTGGCACCGTTAAAACTCACACATACCCGTAACTTCGATGCGTTATCGGCGAAAATGCCAGTGGCGCAAGGTTATCTGAGCGAAGATGATCAATCGTACCAGCCGGATGATTTAAGCCAGGCGCTTTTGTCGAGTTTACTTGGCAGTGGGAGTGTCTACATGAGCGTGACCGACTTGGCCAAGGTGATCATTGCAGCAGAAACCGGGAAGATTATTCCTAAAAAAGTCTATCATCAGTTAATCGCGGCACATTATGCAGACAGTAATCAGTATGCCAGCGGGGTAGCGTGGTTGGACGATCAGCGTTTATTGCAAGGCATGTACAACGACAATCCGGAAAGTTTCAGTACCCTTGCTTATTTTCGTGCTAATGCGACCAGCGGCGTTGTGTTGTTTGGTAATCATACGATGACAACCGACACGGTGACGCTGGCGCAGAACTTAGAAGCGTTAGTGGAATAAACAGGCGGGAACATGAAAACCGGTCTTAATGACAGAAGATAGATGTCATTAGGACCAGTTTTGGGTTGAACGGCAATTGCTTGTTTTTTTAGCGCGAGTGCCTTATGCGTCTGACTGATGGCACAAGCATTCCAGGTGGTTAATACGCGATTGAGCCAGCTGTATTAGTAATTAAACGAGCGGCCAAAATCGTTGAGTCCTTGATAAAGGCTACCCATGATGCTGGCAAGACCAAACATGGTAATCACCATGAAGACAATGGCTAGTAGCACACTGACGATGAGAAGGGCGTAAATCTTGTCGAAATGATTAGTTGACTGAGCCGTAAATAGCATATAAGGACCGGCTAAGAAAAAGAGGCTAAGACTGATGGTCAATAATAACGAAATTAACATTGCCGAACCAACGTTGATGAGACCCAATATCTGCATTAACAGGGTAAAGACGGAGAAGAACACCATCCAATTACAGTGGAACGCATAATCTGTCGTAAAGTCGAGAAAACGTCGCCGCCGATCACCTAATATGCCGCGAACGCCCAGATAATAAATGGCAATCACGCCAATCGCCAGAATCGCAACTAAGACCAGCAACTTCAAAAATGTACTCATGACAGAACTGGCAAGGCTGCCGGGCAAGGATGAAAAAGCCGAGCCGGCGCGCAAAGCAATCGTCAAGGCCAGACTAACGATGGTAATCGCCAGACTGGTCAGTCCAAAATAACTATGATAAGTGCGCTCAATGCTGGCCGGATGCTTAATACTATCGACTAAATACCGCCAGTAACTGCCCGCATACTGCTTGGTAGCCTCAACGGTTGGATTAGGCTGTGGCGTTGGCTGAGGGGCCTGACTGGTTGGAGCATCGGTAGCAGTATTGTCGGTAGTCGGCGCAGTTTGCGTTGCGGCCGCTGAGCTTTCCGAGCTTTGGGCAGCTTGTGAATCGGCGGCCGTATCAGCTTGGGTGGTTTGAGTGGAAATCGGTTTCGTGGTTTCCGGTGCTGCTCCAGATTTTGCGTCTGCCGTTGGTGCGGTTGCTACAGGTGATTGGCTAGTCGCACTAACGGTATCGGCTTCTCCGTTGGTTGTGTCAGGGGTTGCCGGAGCTTGCGGTTGAGTGGCGGCCACCCCCGCCAGATTTGCACCGCATTTTGTACAGAAGTTAGCAGTGGGTGCGTTATGTGCCCCACAATTTGGACATAATTTAAACATGATATTCCCTCCAAAGTTAAACCCAGTTCCATTTTCAAAAACAATCGTCACTTAATCATAACAAAAGACAGACACAATACTGACTAAAATGACGGGAAATTTCTTACCGCCGATGAAATAAACGATAAAGGCCTCCTGCAACTAAGGCAAACGTACCGCCAAGTAAGATCAGATCCATGATGCCATGAACCAACGATAAAAAGCCGTTTTCATTCACTGCCAGTTGCATCGCCGGTAAGTTGATATAAATCAAAAAATAAATGACACTGATCAACCATATACCACCAATTGTGAGCCAAATTTTTTTCACGAGAACCTCCAAATTACTGAGCACATAAGTCATAAGGGACATTAATCCGATGCGCAGCGGCACCCTGTACTGACAAGGTTGCTACCGATGACATCGCACCGTGTGTCGTAACTGATGCACCAATTACAAACGTTGTTAAACCTTTTCTTTTTGCTATGTTTCCAATATACCAGAGAAAGCGGGTGCGAACTTACTGAAAATGGTGTAACATGAGATTCTGTAAACAGGCAGAAGACTGTCAAATCATAAAAGCGAGGTATTCTCTGATATGGCGAAATTAGTATTGATCCGTCACGGACAAAGTGAATGGAACCTGTCCAACCAGTTCACTGGCTGGGTAGATGTTGATCTGAGTGAAAAGGGTGTCGAAGAAGCAAAGCATGCCGGTGAATTAATTAAGCAGGCTGGTCTTGAATTCGACCAAGCTTACACCTCAGTTTTGACCCGTGCGATCAAGACCCTGCACTACGTCTTGGAAGAATCCGGCCAATTGTGGATTCCAGAAATGAAAACCTGGCGCCTAAACGAACGTCACTATGGCGCATTGCAAGGTTTGAACAAGAAGGAAACGGCTGACAAATACGGTGCCGATCAAGTTCACATCTGGCGCCGTTCGTACGACGTTTTGCCACCATTGTTGAAGGCAACTGACGAAGGCTCTGCTGCTAAGGATCGTCGTTATGCCGACCTTGATCCGCGGATCATTCCTGGCGGCGAAAACCTGAAAGTGACGCTGGAACGGGTTATCCCATTCTGGGAAGACCACATCGCACCAGATCTGTTGGACGGCAAGAATGTTGTTATTGCCGCACATGGTAACTCTCTGCGTGCCTTGACCAAGTACATCGAAAACATTTCCGATGCTGACATCATGAACTTGGAAATGGCAACTGGCGAACCGGTTGTTTATGACTTTGATGAAAAGTTGAACGTTAACAGCAAGACCAAGTTGGACTAATGATCCGCTAACTCATTTGCATAATTGAAAAGACGACCATCCCTTGAGCGTTGATAAGACGCTTGAGGGTGATGGTCGTTTTTGTATGGTGTTGCTTAGAATTTTTTATAGAAAATCGGGTCAGTTTTTGGCTCCAGCAACTGTGTGCGAAATCTTGATCCGGGTGATGAGTCGCTTGCACTTGCCAAGCATCTATTGAATAATCAATGTAATGAAATCAAGAAAAGAGGCAACCAAGTGGCAAATTATATAAAAGACATCCGCAGCAAGGTCGGGCATATGCCGATTTTTCTAAATGCAGTTGCGGGTGCTGTCGTCAATGACCAAGGACAAATATTACTGCAACAGCGTACAGACGCGGGAAATTGGAGTTTACCCGGTGGCATGATGGAGTATGGCGAGACGTTTGTTGAGACGCTGAAACGGGAAATGAAGGAAGATGCCGGCTTGCTGGTTGAACCTGTCAAGCCGTTACACACTTTTGAGCAGGGTTTTACCACGTATCCAAATGGCGATCAGGCCCAGATTATCTGCCGACTATATCTGGTAAAGCCAGTGGGTGGCGGTTTGGAGCAAGCTGATCCGAATGAGACGCTTGCCTTGAAGTATTTTAACTTCGATCAGTTGCCACCATTATTCAATACGCAATCACGCGACATGATTGCGTGCGTTCGCGCTTATCTGGATGGGGAACGGCAACATTAAAAAGTTAGCAATTCAATAAAGTAAAGTCCGCCCGGGAATGATAGGGGCGGGCTTTTTGCTAGCATTTGGAACCAGAGTGGCAATGAAGAGCATTACAACATTGGGCTGGAACTTGTGGTCGACAGTCTCAGGGGTTGTTTTGAGGCGGTCACTCAAATTTCTTGATGATTTTATGTTAGTCTTAATTGACACTAACTAAATAGATGGCTATACTAATGTCAGTTAGTCGGATATAAACAAAACTAACTTTTAAAAACCTCGTATTCAAAAGGAGAAGTGTGATGACACAAACTTCAGAAGCATTATTAAAAGCATTCGGGCAATTACTCCAAAAGCGGCCATTTATGGGGGCCATCGCCAGCAGCCTGCGTTTTGGTGATCAGCAGCGGCAACCTAATCAATTGCGTTTGTTGCGCTTACTCGATCAGCACGGTGAACTGACGAACTCGGATTTAGTCGAAGCTTTAGACATTCGCCCTAGCTCGGTTTCGGCTTTGGTGCAGAAACTGGAAGAACTGGGCCTGATTAACCGCCATGAATCGGAAACCGATAAACGGGTTCAACTCATTGCTTTGACTGACGATGGCCGCAAATTCATTGAAACCACCGGAAAGCTGAAAACCGATTTACCGGATCAAATTTTTAGCGGTTTGACTGACGATGAACAAGCTGAGTTGTTGAAATTAATTGAAAAATTAACGGCGGATTTGGCTAATCGCGATGATCTCAGCTGGCCAGAAGGAAAACAGTTTGACGATATGCGGGCGTGGGCGGAGCGCTTTCATCACGGGCATCATGGTCCCCGCCGCGGCTACCCTGGCAGCTTTGGGGCAGGTGGTCCCCATGGCTTCGACCGCCATTTTTAAGCGGTTGTCGTGAAGATGGCGCTTCCGCTTGAAAAGCTTAAAAGTAGCGGATGCACTGACTTAATCTAGAATAAGCTAGTAACTTAAAGAGGCTGAGCAACAATTCACAGCTTCAAAATAAAAGCGAATCGTTTCTCGCTAAAATCGAGAAATGGTTTGCTTTTTAGATTCCTTACATTAGTGTAAATAGACTTTAAGGACTTTAGTGCCAAGGCGGAGCAATCGTAGGCCAGATGGGGCTCAGCCGTGGAAACAACACAGCGACCGGTTTTTGTCGCGGGGGTATGTTGTTAGGCGACTTGGAGACTGCCGGGCTTGCAGGCTCCAAGCGCCGTCTCCGCTCTAGCTTCGCGTCGCCACCCCATCTGGCCGGAGATTGCGGAGTTTGGCACGGCCCGGAACTGTTTTAATGACCCATTCTATTAAAGTATTCGGACTTTAGTAAGCATCACATCCTGAGATAGAATTGTGTCCCAGTTCCTTTTGTTTCGGAACGATCATAAGTAAGTGAGGGTGGAAGCAGCCAATGTTCATTTTCACAAAAATTCAGCGGCAAGATGACTGCTGACTATGCCATTCATGGTTTGCAAAATCGCTTGCTTTTCGTTAAAAAGTTGGCAGAAACTTTACTATTTTGGCGGAAGCAGGCAAGATGGATTTAAACAACAAAAATGGGAGGGAAACCGATTTGGCTGGAAAGATGCGGTACTGTCCAAATTGCGGTTTTAAAATACCGGCAGGCGTTAAGTTCTGTCCAAATTGCGGCATGGATTTGGTGCGTTTTGATGCCCAAATTGCGGCACAAACAGCGGCACAATCCACGCAAAGCCGACCGACTAAACAAGCGGAGCCGCAAGATTCGATTGCTGACAAGGAGCCAACAGTTGGTGAGCGCTCTCGGCGACGTCAAAGTCAGACGCCGGCCGGTAAGAAAAGCCTAGACTTAACTGACGACAGCTTTCAGCATTTTCTTGATTGGCTGGCTGTTCACATTGTGTATACGTTAATTGGCGTCATGGTGTTATTTTGTGTCTTTAGCTTTTCGGTCTTGATCGGTTGGGTGCTTGCAGTTGCCAGTGCGGTGGCGGTTTATGTCGTGGCGAACCGGCGACCGGTGGCACCTTACCAGCCGCGGAATCGTAGCGATCAGTCCGATGATGATGATATTTGGACGATGCCTTCATCTGGACAAGCTAGTCAGGTGCCTCCGTATTCGACGCCTAATCGTCAGCCAAATTTTTCACCTAATTCCCAAAGTGGCGGTTCGTCGCGTTGGTGGCTGCAATTTGCCGGAAAATCACATCGGCGCGGCAGCTTGATCTGGCTGGTTTATTTAGCGGCCGCGTTTCTTGCCCTAATTGCCGCTTATGCTTGGCCTTTTGGAGCGAGCGGGGTTGGTACGACAACGGTGGGCGGCAGTTTGTATGACTTGGTTCGCAGTGCCAGTACATTGGCCGAAACGACGGCTGCTACCACTGGGACAGTGGGTGCGGCAAAGGTTAATCTGCCTTATGTAGCGCTAGCGTTGGCAGGTGTGGGGCCAGCTTTAGGATTAGTGTTTGGGCTTTTCCGGGCGCGCGGCATGATGCGACTTGGCGGGATGTTAGGATTATTAGGGTATGCGGCTTTATATGTTGCCTATGCACCGTTAATGAGCAGCGGAACGAATCAAATTCAAGGGTTGCTCAATCCTGGTATTGGTTATGTTGTCGGGATAGTTGCTGCATTAGTGATGGTCGTCACGGCACGGCTTTTGCGACGTGATTGACGCGTTTCGCAACTGAACGTTTGTTGCGATAAAATAAAATATGTTCTGTATTGGTGTTGAGTGTTGTACGATAAAGAAGTCCTTCACAAGAGGCAGTTATGGGGTAAGGGTTTGAAACCGAAACAAAGGAACGTATTGGCTTGGGTTAAGGTGCACAACCATGCAACGGCGTAAGCGAATCTTTGGTATTTTAATCACTGCTTTGATGATCGCGGTCGTATTTTTGATCTGGGGGGGTCCATCTTGGGCACCTTCAAAATCGGGTCAATCTTCAACGTCAACGCCACGGCAGATGACATCGGCGTCTGCTTCCAAAATCGTTAACCGCAGCACTATCAGCGCATCAACTTCATCTGAGTCGAGTGTCACGTCACCACAAGCGGCTAGCAGTCTCAATGAGTCAAGTTTCTTTTCGCCGACGCTGAATCGTTCCTGGCGCTATTTCACGTATCTTCCGGCTGGCTATACCTCATCACGCCAGTATCCGCTTATCTTGATGCTGCACGGGATGGATGGTGATGCAACCAATCTGGTGAAGTTGGTTGATTCAAAAACCATGTTAGATCAAGCGGTGACAGCCACTAAGCATCCCGCAGTCGTGGTTTTCATTGATGGCGGCAATAGTTTTTACGTTGATTCGCCAGCAGAAAAAATGCAGACAGCGATCGTGCAGGATTTATTGCCGCATTTGCAGCAGCAAGTTGCCATATTGCCCCAGGCGGATGCCCATGCGGTCGGCGGCATGTCGATGGGCGGTTATGGCGCACTGCATCTGGCGTTAGCGGTTCCGACAGCATTTCGCACGGTTGCAGCACTGTCACCGGCTGTCTGGCAACAAGTTCCTGAAGCTGCGCGGCCACGGATGCCAGCATTTTTGCGTGCCGGACAATGGAATCAGGCACAGTGGGAAGCAGAAGCGCCGGCTAAAATGTTGACAGGTGATCGCACTGCCGGGTTGCACGTTTTCCTCGCTTCCGGTCAGGCAGATACAACGGTATCATTTCAGGATGTTAGCCAGTTTTCCGATCAACTCACGGCTGCCGGGGTAAATCCGACTACGCACTGGAGCGCTGCTGGGGCGCACGGTTTTACTTATTGGCAACAGATCCTACCTGAAGCTTATCAATGGCTGTTGCGACAGCTGCCGGTTCCTAAAAAAATAAGTGAGTAGCGCATACAGCTTGCGATCGTCAGTGCTAGCTTGGCGTTCAATCGTTGATATGACAGGGTAGTAAGATACCAAATATCAAAAACGGAGGAAGTAGAAATGGAATTTTGTCCACATTGCGGCGTTCAGGTTAGCGCTGACGAAGCATATTGTCACAATTGCGGTTTCAATCTTAAGGCCTATCGATTAGAAAATCAGAATGCTGCGCTAGCTAATCAGCAGGAAAATGTTGGCGGTCAGACGAGCTCAGCATCGGCGTCAGGACCACAATCAGGCAGCGTGCCACCGGTGACCCGTCGCCGACAAACCAGTGGCGGATCCCCCAACCACCCGAAACGACCATGGCTAATTGTGACGCTAGCATTACTCGCTGCGGTTGTCATTGTGGGCGGTGTCTTATATTTTCAAAATCGCAGTCAGCAGACGCAAGAAGCCGCCTCGAGTTCGGCCAGTGCTTTAGCAGCAAGTGCCTCCTCAGCCTCAATTGCTTCAGCCTCGGCGTCCGCATCGCAGGCAGCAGCATCTAGCTCACTGGCAGCGTCTCAAGAAGCCGCCAGTGAATCACTCGCTAATGCCAGCGCGTCACGTGCAGAAAGTCGCGATAACTCAGATGAGACCGACAACAGCAGCAGCGGCGATCTAAGTAACCGCGATGTTGCCAAAATGGCCGCCGATCTGGATGATTTTGATCTTGACGATTACCGCGTGGAAGTCACATCGCCAGCGGTTAACATGAAAGAAGTCGATGTTTACGACAAAGATAGTGGCGAACTGTACAATAAATACCGCTACGATGAGATTCATGACCAAATGAGCAAATACGATGATGATTCAGGCAAATGGGAGCTTATTAAAGACAGCGATGATTAATCGCGCCAAGAAGACAAGGGCGTCTGTATACAATGAGATTGTGGCAGGCGTCTTTTTGGATGTCCTTCAATTGTGACGCGGTTTGCTATTGGGATTCAGAGAAAAGACGCTAACGAAACTGTTGTGTTTGCAAGTCAAACGTGTATGCTAATGGGTATGGAGGTTCGACATGCAAACCGAAACAAACATTTCCGGCTTGATTTATCAGCTGGCTAAATTACAAAAATATTTTCTTAATCAACATCTCGGCACACTCAACTTAAATAGCGATCAGGCTAAGGTGTTGACTTTTGTCGCTGCACATCCCGGTACGAATCAGCGCCAGATCAGCGTGGATCTAAGTCGTGGCCCGGCGAGTGTTTCTAACCTGATCAAGCGGCTAATTCAACAAGGTCTGCTAGAAAAACGGATGGCGCCGCACAGTGACCGCGAGCGGCAACTTTTTTTGACGGCTGATGGACAAGCGGCGGCTGCGGAAGTCCATGAGCTGTTTCAGGTGCTGGAAAAAGCTTTCGCCACCAATGTTAAAGATCCTGAAGCGCTTACCGTCACCTTGGAACGATTGTTAACCGCTTTGCAATGAACTTGATGGTCCGTGCGAACCCCAGCTTATTCGTCTTTACATACAGAGGTAAGGGTTCTGAAAAATTCTGTGTTCAACCCAATTTCATGATTGGCGGATGGCTAAAGTAACATTTAGATTAAAATAACGAAAACATTCAAGATTCTCTTGGCGCCTGAGAAGAAACATGCTACACTATGCACAAATTACAGCAAGCAGAAAGGTGTCCCTTATCATTGATTGGCGCAACGAACGAAGCGTTGTTCGCTTTACTATTTCCAAAAGATTTTCCAACCCTGTTAGTCGCTAAACAGGCCCGACGCATGCTATGTATCCGCGCCAGCCATGGCAACCAAGAGGCAGCACGTCTACTGCGAGTCCGCTCAACCCCGATTCGCGTTGTTTATGCCGTCAAAGTTAGTCATTAGTTTCAGAGCAGCATCCTAAGCCCGATGATGATCGGGCTTTTTTGGTGTGAGCGCGAGCCGGCGCGGTTAGCAATTGGAGTGTAAGCGGCCTGCCGGGGTTTGGTCACTGCGCTTAAGGCCTTTAAGCGCAGAATGCTGGACTGACGAACACGTTATAGAGAGTAAGATCAAACTTGCAAATCCTCCAGAGTAGAAAGTCGTGCTCTGTGCTCACAACCGATAGCTGATATAAATACCCTGTCTTCGCATCACGACTAAGCATTTTCAAAGTCATCATCGAATAACAATTGTATAAACCCATTTTTCGATAAAACATTGCTTGACACGCGTGAGAATGAGTTACATACTCATGTTGTTAGCCGGCTAACAACATGAGGAGGATGACTTTTGAATTTTGACTTTACTGATCGCCCGGATGAACATCGGCTTGACCTAATGCGCAAAGTTTATCCCGATGTTGATACCCAATCAGTCTTGACTTTTCTGAATTTTCGCACTTGCTTCAGAGCGGTTGCCAATGACTATCAACAGGTTCTGGATCAGTTTGGGTTGTCGGAATCACGCTTTTTGATCCTAATGTTCCTGTACCATCAACAACCGCAAGCTTTAAGTATTACGGTCTTAGCTGAAAAGCTCGGGGCAACTAAAGCAACCACGAGTAAATTAGTTCGAGGCATGGTCGCAAGTGGTTTGGTTGAGAAGACGACGACCGCAGCTGATAAACGCGCTTCTTTAATTCAGATGACCACAGAAGGGGCAACGTTACTTGATCGGTTTTTACCGGTGAATTATCAAACGGTTAACCGGCTCTTTGCCAACCTAACCCACGATGAACAAATACAACTCAACCGATTACTCGATAAATTACTGCTCGGGACCAAGTAACCCATATACCCTCAGAAAGGGGCACATCATGATGGAACAAGCTAAAATTGATTTTTTAAAAACCTACTTAAGTCTTTACATTGATCACTTCACAGTTCTTCATGCGTTACAGGCTGGTGACCAAACATATGAAGTTCTGGATGTTCGTAATGCACCGACGCAAGCCAAAAAGGTACAAATCAAAGGTGCCCGCGCCATGCCGGCAAAAGATCTTGTCACTAAATTGGACCAACTCGACCAGCAAAAAACCTATGTGGTGTATGACTGGACTGGCGGTACTACTTTGGGCAAACAAGCCTTGTTGATTTTGCTTTCGCATGGGTTTAAGGCTTTCGAGTTGGCAGGTGCGTTGGAAGGATGGCAAGGGATGAACCTACCAGTTGAACCAGCACATTAAGAATGACTCAGTGGCAATATTAGGGGTGTAACAGTCATTGGACTTTGTTGCACCATTGAATCAAGTACGGCAAGGGGAGGTGTCACTCATTCCTTTTGCCGTATTTTTGGCTTTCGAACAACATAAGAATGCAAAAATCGGCATTTCGCTTACAAATCAGGGTCATTGTTTCTTTGCAGCATGGTTCGCATAAATTTGGCTTGGTGTATTGGCTATCTTGAAATTAAGCCGAGGACAGTATGCCCGTGTTCGGCACGAATCCGGTTTCTTTTTTAATGCCAACAACGGTACAATTAAGTTGACATTATATGATAGGAGATGGCACTGTGAAAAATTTTCGATTTCAAAACGCCACCGATATTCGCTTTGGTACCGGCCGGCTTGATACTGAGTTACATGATGCCGTGAGTCGCTTTGGTTCACGTGTTCTTTTCGTTTATGGCGGTCATTCCATCAAAAAGTCCGGCTTGTATGATACCGTTAAGGGGCTTTTAGCAGACTTAGACGTTACCGAACTGGCTGGTATTGAGCCCAACCCAAAAATTGCCTCGATTCGTGAAGGTCAACAGTTGGCAAAGCAACACGATATTGACGTGGTGCTTGCAGTTGGCGGCGGTTCGGTGATTGACGCTGCTAAAGTCATTGCCAGTGCCAAATTCTATGACGGTGACCCGTGGGACTTGGTGAAGGATCGCGGGATAATGCGGCACAAGTTGCAGCAGGTACCGGTTGTTGATATTTTAACGTTGGCGGCAACAGGTAGTGAAATGAACAGCGGCTCCGTGATTTCTAATCCGGCAACCCATGAAAAGTTGGGTACCACTGGCCCGAATACCCCCGCCATTTCGTTTCTTGACCCGAGCTTGACCTATACTGTCCCAGTACGGCAAACGGCGGCTGGTTCAATGGACATCCTTAGTCATTTGATCGAGCAATATTTTGACCGTTCGAAAAATAATGACGCCAGCAAAGGAATGATGGAAGGCCTAATGCGTACTGTTATTAAGTGGGCACCGATCGCCGTTAAAGAGCCGCATAACTCGGATGCCCGCGCCAACTTGATGTGGAGTGCGACCATGGCATTGAATGGTCTTGTGAGCGTGGCCAACGAAAATGGTTGGACGGTTCACAGTTTGGAGCATGAGTTATCAGCCTACTATGACATTACGCACGGCGTTGGTCTCGGCATTTTGACACCGCGCTGGATGGAGTTTATTTTGACCAAAGATCCGACCACCGCGGAAATATTTGCGCGATTCGGACGGCATGTTTGGGACCTTGAAGGAGACGAAACATACGCGGTTGCCCAAGCAGCAATTGACGCAACGTTTGACTGGATTCAGCATTTAGGCTTCCCGATGACCTTACCGGAAGTCGGAATTGCCGATGAAGCGCATTTTGACGCGATGGCAACAGCGGCTGTGGCCAATGCCAGTCTGGAAACCCGCGCGTATGTGCCATTATCTGAAGAAGACGTCAAAGCGATTTATCAAGCTTCCATGACGAATGGTTTGACAGCTTAGATTAGTCGCTAACTGGAGGACAGGATTAAAAAAGGAGGAATTGATTGGTGACGCAACCCATTCTTGAACATGATTCGGTTGCTTTTCAGGCGGCGCGTAATGCGGAGAATCAACTTTGGCTTGATTTTCACTTAAAACCGAAAACGCGATGGCTTAAAATCGCACCCACGGAGTCAGCAGAAGCAAATTTGCGTGTCCGCGTCTTAGAATTTGGTCACGGGGATCCGGTACTCATGATCCCTGGCAATACCGGCGATCCGTATGAATTGGCGCCATTGTTGCCGCAATTAGCCGGTTATCATTTATTTGTGCTCGCACTACCAGGCAGTGGGTTAAGTGACGGCTTTGATTATGAACAGGTCAAGGTGCATGACTTTGCGGTTGAATTGATCGGCCAAGTCATGGATCAGCTTGATTTGAAAACAGTGCCGATCATTGCCCACTCGCTGGCCGCACACTGGGCAACCTGGTTTGCACTGCCTTATCCGGAACGAGTGGATCAGCTCATTTTGCTAGGCAATCCGGGCCGGATGCTGATGACCAGTACGCCAGCACCATTGAAGGCGGCCTTAAATCCGGTCTTGAGTCGCTGGTTTATGAAACGCCAGATCCCGAAATCAGCCAAGCGCGCCTGGGGACCGCTTCATCGCATGGGGACAGATCCGGCCGCCGTGAGCGCACTGCCGCAAAGCTTTGCTGATTGTGTTTATGCGTTTACACATTTACCGCATTATCAATTAACCACCTTGTCGTTATTACGCAGCATGTATCGGTCAAAAGAATCCAACGTCTTGCCGGAACGGTACTTACGGCAGCTAACGGTACCCATGAGTTTAATCTGGGGAACCAACGACCCATTTGCCAATCCTGAATTAGGTCAGGAGATCGCCGCTGTTGTCCAACATGGTGAATTAACAACGATCAACGGTGCGGGCCATGAACCATGGATTGATGACCCGGAAAAAGTCGGAACCATTGTGCGGCTGAAACTAAAAGACAGTGAACTACGCGCTGCCGTCAGCCGTCATTAGCAGTAAAAAGGCTTAAACGAACTTAAATCGAAAAAGCGGTTATCCCAAGGCGGATGGCCGTTTTTATGTGAGCGCGAGCCAGCGCGGTTAGAAGTCGGAGTGTAAGCGGCCTTAAGCGCGATGGCCCGGTTTTTGGCCATTGCGCTTAAGGTCCTTACACGCAGACTTCTGCGCTGGGGAGCGCGTTATAGAAAGTGAGCATAAACGGCGCAGTTAGAAATCCACATATCAGGCAGTGTTTTCCAAACGACTACCATCGTGCCAACAACACATCACCAGATATTATCAGCTTCAAGTTGAAACCGATTTGCCGTCATGATCAACCAACTGTCATTCACCAAATTAGTTGTGGGTGGCTCGTCAATCGACCGTTCGCAGATAAAATTTAATAAATAAATTTTCTGCATATTTTATCAATTTATGGCAACCCTTAAATCCCTTAACAATATTATCTGAGACCGCATTCATTCAGGAATATCAATATTCTCACAAATGAATAATGACGAAAAAGGTTTGACAATCAAAACAGTTCTGCATATGCTTTGAACATCCAATTAATCTGGTTGGACAAAAACCGGCAACCAGTGATGACGGTTCAACGCGAAAATATCGCACAACTGCTTTTAGACATTTTCGCGACTGTCACCATCTGAGGCCGCGGTTAAAGAGGAGGCGAGGCTATGACAACTTTGGATACCTCAACCATCCAAACGCTAATCCCAAATCGTTACCCGCTCTTTTACATTGATCGGGTGACCGAATTAGTACCGGATGAATCGATTGTCGCAGAGAAATACGTGAGCGTGGCAGAAGATCATCTGGTTGCGTATCTACCCGGTGAGTTAACCATGCCGCCAACGCTGATTATTGAAACGCTAGCGCAGGCAGCATCGATTTTGATTCTGAAGTCACCGAAGTTTGCCGGCAAAACTGCTTATCTGGCAAGTATCGGCAAAACAGAATTCCTTAAACCCGTTCCAACTGGCAGTGTGCTGACACTGGCAGTCAAGATGGGTAAGGTTCGGGCGAATATGGGGGTGGTCACAACGACCGCCAGTATCGGTGAAGAGCTTGTCTGCCACGCAGAATTGCATTTTGTGGTAGAAGCAAATGCTTAGTCCACTTGACAGGCTTTTTTTTTCAACTGATACTTTGAGTATCAAATCAGTTGTACACGGAGGCACACCAATGTCCCAAAAGCCAAGCGTCAAGCGGATAAACGATAAGCTCATTCGCGTTTATTCGGATATTTTACGAATGGAAGAAGAGGAACTACGTAAAAGTCAGTTCCGGGATTTAGGCATTAAAGAAATGCATACCATTGATGCGATTGGTATTCATGCGACCCCTAGCTCTAGTGATGTTGCCAAGAAGCTGCATGTGACCCAAGGCACTTTAAGCGTCGCCATTAACAATCTGGCGCGCAAAGGCTATGTTGAACGGTTGCATCTAGAGTCGGATAAACGGGTTGTGAACCTGCGACTCAGCCGCAAGGGACGACTCATGTATCGGGCGCATCTTGCTTTTCACCAAAAAATGGTTGCCAGTTTTGTTAAGGGATTTACCGAACCGCAAATCGAGCTAATCGAACGCGCGCTTGATAATCTCAATGAATTTATTGACGAATATCGTCATTAGAAAGAAGGCCCCGTCTTGGAGATTCTGGCCAGTGCTTACTCGGTGCCAGCCACGCGCATTGAAAACGAGCAGTTACGAGAATTTATGGACACATCGGATGAATGGATCAGAGAACGCACGGGGATTAAAACCCGGCATGTGGTCACTGACCAGCGTAACTTTGATTTAGCCTATGATGTCGCCCAACAATTGCTAGAAAAATCGACGGTCACCGCCGATCAGCTCGATTTCATCATCGTGGCGACCATGAGCCCGGACTATGCCACCCCGGCCGAGGCTAATCGCCTGCAAGCAGCTTTAAATGCGAATCACGCATTTGCGTTTAATCTCAATGTTGCTTGCGCCGGTTTTGAATATGCGCTGCATGTCGCTGATCGGCTGATGACCAGTCCCAACGTTCATCAAGGACTGGTGATCGGGAGTGAAGTCCTTTCCCGGTTAGTTGATTGGCATGATCGGCGCACAGCAGTTTTGTTCGCTGATGGTGCTGGCGGCGTTTTGGTTAGTGATCAAGGCGCCCCGGTTCAAGCAGTTGATTTAAAGAGTTTCGGTGATACCGAGATGGTGTTGTTGGCTGGGGAGCAAGCAAATCAAAGCCCCTTTGCCGATGAACAAGCGCAACCGTCACCATATTTCAAAATGAATGGGCGCGCGGTTTACCAGTTTGCCATTAGCGAAGTACCACGTTCGATCAATCGGGCTTTGGAACAAGCTAACCTGACAACAGATGACATTGACTGGTTTTTGCTTCATCAAGCGAATGCGCGCATTGTTCAATCAGTGAATAAAAAGCTAAAAGTCGCGGAAGCAAAATTCCCGATCAATATTGATGAGTATGGTAACACCAGCGCAGCCAGCGTCCCGATTCTGTTGGCACAGTTGGCAGAAAGCGGTCAGTTAAAACGCGGCCAGAAAATAGTGCTTAGCGGTTTTGGCGGCGGCTTGTCTGTTGGCTCACTTATCATGACTTACTAACTAACGGTTACAATTGACAGACCAATGAAACGGTCAAAACTTAACACTCAAAGGAGAACATATAAACATGACTAACGAAGAAGTATTGCCTAAGGTACAAAGTATTATTGCTGACCAATTGGACAAGAAGCCTGAAGAAGTAACCTTGACCACGAACTTCAAGAATGATCTGGATGCAGATAGCTTGGACATTTTCGAAATCATTAATGAAATCGAAGACGAATTCGACGTTAAGATCGATACTGACGAAAGCATCGAAACGGTTTCAGATTTGGTTACGTTCATCACTGAAAAGGCTGAAGCTTAAGACACTGGAGAGGAGTGGGCCAATGAGTCCATTAATGGAACGTTTAGGCGTTAAATATCCGCTTTTTCAAGGCGGCATGGCGTGGGTCGCTGACGGCAAATTAGCTGCGTCGGTTTCTGAAGCTGGCGGTCTTGGTATCATTGGCTCCGGTCATGCACCTGCTTCATGGGTTAAGGAACAGATCGAAGTAGCAAAATCAATGACCGACAAGGCATTCGGTGTCAACGTGATGTTACTGTCGCCGTTTGTCGAACAGGTGATTGATGTGATTGTCGATGCCAAAGTTGCCTTGGTAACAACCGGCGCCGGCGATCCTAGCCGCTATCTGGAACGGCTCCAGCAAAACGGCACCGTGGTCATGCCGGTTGTGCCGTCAGTTGCGATGGCTAAGCGCATGGCTCGTGACGGCGTTGATGGTGTGATCGCTGAAGGCATGGAATCCGGTGGTCATATCGGCAGTATCACCACGATGGCCCTAGTGCCGCAAGTGGTAGATGCCGTTGATATTCCGGTCGTTGCAGCTGGCGGTATTGGCGATGGTCGCGGCGTTGCGGCTGCGCTTAGTTTAGGTGCAGTTGGTGTCCAAATGGGGACCCGCTTTTTAACCTCAACCTCAAGCCGCATTCATCAAAACTACAAAGACGCTGTGATTAAAGCAAAAGACGTCGATACCCTTGTTACCGGTATGTATGTCGGTCATGCAGCCCGCGTCTTGAAGAACCCGATGAGCCGCAATTATCTCAAACTGGAAAAAGAAATTGCGCTTTCTGGCACCACTGATTTTACAGCGGTGGAAGAATTAGGTAATGGTAGTTTGCGTAAAGCCGTTCTAGAAGGCGATCGCGACCATGGATCCTTTATGGCAGGCGAAATTGCCGGATTAGTGAAACGCGAAGAAAGCAGCAAGGACATTGTTGAAGAAGTCATGCAGCAGGCAAAAGAAATTGTCGCCGGCTCGAAAATGGCGGCTTTGCTCACTAGTCAGGTTGACGTGCAAGCGTAACCCAAACGCAGGCAAGGAGGTACCACTTTTTGCAATTTGCTTATGTGTTTAACGGCCAAGGTGCCGAGGTCCCCGGAATGGGGATTGATTTTTACCAGAATACTTTGATATTCAAAGAGATTATTGATCGTGCCGATGCCGTTTTGGACTTTGACTTGCCAGAGTTTTTGGCTAACGGTGATTTTGCGGCCCATCCGGATTACCTACAGCCGGCCTTAGTTGCTTATAGTGTGGCCATGCATGAGGTTGCCTCAGCAGAGTTGCCGCCGGAAGCTGCTTTAGCCGGCTTGAGTCTGGGCGAATATAGCGCATTAATCGCAGGTGGCGGGTTGAGCTTAGAATCAGGACTTGAGCTCGTTGCAGCCCGTGGTAAAGCGATGGCCGCCGCGTGTCAAGAACAACCAGGCGGTATGCTGGCGGTGATGAGCGGCGATGAGACCATCATCAAAACAGCTTGTCAGCAGGCAGAACATGTTTGGCCGGCTAATTACAATGGCCCGAAGCAAACGGTTTTGGCAGGGACACATGATGACTTGGCAACGGTTGAAAAGTGGTTGACAGACCAAGGTGTCCGCGCCATTCCTTTGCAGGTTGCCGGGGGCTTTCATAGTCCGTTAATGGCAAGTGCACAACCGTCATTACAAGCGGCACTGGCAGCGGCTCATGTCTTTGAACCAGTGATTCCGGTCATTAGTACGACGGCACTTAAGCCGTTTTCAGCTAGCAACATCCGGCCGGTATTGGCGGCACAAGTAGCCGAACCGACGAAGTTTGCTGCCGTGATCGCACAACTGAAAGCACAAGGCGTTGATACGATTGTTGAATTAGGCCCGAAACCGGTACTTAGTAAAATGATTAAACGCATTGACCGCAAGATGACAACCTACCTGATTCGTGATGCAGCAAGTCTCAATGAGGTAGCAGATTTGAATAACGGAGTGAAGGCAGATTGAAACTAACTGATAAAACCGCGATCATCACAGGTGCCTCACGAGGTATCGGTGAAGCGATTGCCAGAAATTTTGCGCAAGCAGGGGCCAACTTGGTCTTGAATGCGCGGCATGAATTTCCGGAAACTTTGATCAAAGAATTAGAAGACTATGGCCACGGTGTTGTGACCGTGCTGGGCAGTGTGGATGATCCCACAACCGGTGATCAATTGGTCGCCGCTGCCTTGGACCAGTTTGGCAGCGTGGATGTGTTGGTCAATAATGCCGGCATTACCGACGATATGTTGGCGATGCGCATGAAACCCGCTTCTTTTGCCAAGGTCGTTCAGGTTAACTTGGATGGCACCTTTTATGTTACCCAACCGGCCTTTAAGAAAATGCTAAAGGCGCGCGCTGGCGTCATCATCAATCTGGCCAGTGTGGTCGGTTTGACCGGTAATATCGGTCAAGCCAATTATGCGGCAAGTAAAGCAGGCATCATCGGGCTGACTAAGACGCTAGCTCGTGAAGGGGCTATGCGTGGCGTGCGCGTTAATGCCATTGCCCCAGGGATGATCGCCACCGATATGACCGCTGCCTTGAGCCAATCCAGTCAGGACCAGATTCTAGCGGAGATTCCGTTGAAGCGGTTCGGTCAACCTGAAGAAATTGCCCACACGGCCCGTTTTCTGGTCGAAAATGCCTACATAACCGGTCAGACAGTGACTGTCGCCGGCGGATTAGGTTAAGTACATGAACGGAGGAATGACATTGCAACGAGTAGTCGTAACCGGAATGGGTACTGTGAATCCGCTGGGCCATTCAGTCGCCGAAACTGTGGCGACAATGGACGCTGGCAAGGTCGGCATCCAGCCAATCACCAAGTTTGATGCTGAAAAAACCGGAATCACAGTCGCTGGTGAAGTCAAAGATTTCAAACCCGAAGAACGGATGAGCAAACGCCTAAGTAAACGGATGGATCTGTTTACCCAATATGGTCTCTATAGTGCCATTGAAGCATATGAACAATCCGGTCTAACTGAAGATGCGGTCGATTCAGATCGAGTGGGCGTTATTTTCGGTTCCGGGATTGGTGGTTTGACAACCATTCAGGAACAAGTGACGAAGATGTATGTAAAAGGCCCGGATCGCGTGAGTCCGCTGTTCGTGCCGGAAGCCATCAGTAACATGGTCGCAGGGACAATTTCCCATTACTTTGGTACGCATGGCCCCAGCTATGTTGTCGTAACGGCATGTGCTTCAGCTACGAATGCGATTGGTGAAGCAGCGATGCGGATTCAAACCGGTAAAGCCGATGTTGTGATTACAGGCGGCGCCGAAGCTTCAGTTAACGAAATCGGAATTGCCGGTTTTGCTGCGCTTTCCGCATTGTCCAAAAATACCGATCCAACCAAGGCCAGCCTGCCATTTGCGGCTGACCGGAATGGTTTCGTTTTGGGCGAAGGCGGCGGTGCATTGATTCTCGAAAGCCTAGAGCATGCACAAAAACGCGGCGCCAAGATTTTAGGTGAAGTGGTTGGCTATGGTGCCACCAGTGATGCCTATCATATGACGGCGCCCGATCCAAGTGGCTCTCAGGCGGCACGTGCGATGCAATTGGCCGTTGAAGAAGCCGGAATTAAGCCAAGTGAAGTCGGCTACATTAATGCCCATGGGACAGCAACCAAAGCCAATGACGCGATGGAAAGTAAAGCCATCCATGATCTTTTCGGTGACGATGTGTTGGTTAGCTCAACCAAGGCACTGACAGGGCATCTGCTGGGTGCTGCTGGTGCCATCGAAGCGATCATGACGCTAAGTGCCTTACAAAGCGGCCGGTTGCCAATGAATGTGGTGGATGCGGCTCAAGACGAGGATTGCCCGGTCACGCTGGTTAATCGCGACAATCGTGATACATCATTCGACTATGCATTGAGCAACTCCTTTGGCTTTGGCGGTCATAATGCCGTTTTGGCCTTCAAAAGGTGGTGAGTGTCATGGACACCAAAATGATCGAAGTTTTGATCAAACAGTTGGAGCAAAGTTCGCTGCACGAGCTGGAACTGACGCTTGGTAACGACTCGCTACATTTGGTCAAAGCAAGCCCTGCTGCCGCGCCTGCACCTGTGACCCCGGCTCCGGAAAATACGGCAGCGACACCCGTCACGCCGGTACCGGACAAGCCGCAAGCGGATGAAGGCACAGCGGTCAAAGCGCCACTGGTCGGAATCGTTTATCTGGCTCCTAAACCAGGCGCTGATCCGTACTTTCAAGTCGGCGATCACGTTAAAAAAGGTGACGTTGTCTGCATCATCGAATCTATGAAAATGATGAATGAGATTAAAAGTACCGTTAGCGGCACGGTTAAAGCGGTTAAAGTCGATAACGAAAGCTTAGTTGAATACGACCAGCCGTTGCTCATCGTACAAGAAGACAAAGCGTAAACCGAGTCGCATTCCGGCTCCATAAACACGTTTTAGGAGGATAGCATTCATGCTCGAAACCAAAAAGACACTTGAAGCACAAGAAATTCAGGCGATTTTGCCACATCGATATCCCATGTTGATGATTGACCGGGTACTGGATCTCAAACCCGGCGAATCTGTGGTTGCACAAAAGAACGTTTCTATCAACGAACAGATTTTTCAGGGGCATTTTCCCGGTAACCCGATTTTCCCGGGCGTCTTGCAGATTGAAGCAATGGCGCAAGCAGGGGCAATTGCTTTGCTTTCGATGCCAGACTTTAAAGGTAAAACAGCTTATCTCGGCGGCATTAAGAAAGCTAAGTTCCGTCACATGGTACGCCCCGGCGATGTTTTGCGCATCGAGGTCACTTTAGAGAAATTGATCGACAATGCCGGCTTAGGAAAAGGCAAGGTTTACGTCGGCGAAGATATGGCTTGCAGTGCCGAACTTGTCTTTGCAATTGGTTAAATCGACCCGATTCAGACTCGTGTAAGGAAGTGGAACTGTGTTCAAAAAAGTACTCGTTGCCAACCGTGGCGAGATTGCGGTCCGCATCATTCAAACGTTGCGGGAAATGGGCATCACCTCGGTGGCGGTGTTTTCGAACGCCGATCGCCACAGCCTACATGTCTTGCTGGCGGATGAAGCGATTTGTATCGGTGGTCCGCGGGCAACTGATTCTTATCTGAATATGCGCAATGTCGTGAGTGCCGCCATTTTAAGCGGTGCGGAGGCGGTGCACCCGGGTTTTGGTTTCTTATCCGAAAATGCCGAATTTGCCAAGTTGGTGACTGATGCCGGGTTAGCCTTCATCGGGCCCAAGCCGACTGCCATTGAGCAAATGGGTGATAAAGCCGTTGCCCGTCAAACGATGATTGATATTGGTGTGCCGGTGATCCCTGGCAGCCGGCCGCTTCAGGATGTCGATACAGCATTGGCGGCTGCACAGGCGATTGGCTATCCGCTGATGCTTAAAGCCAGTGCTGGCGGTGGCGGTAAAGGTATTCGTAAATTGGCGAGTGCCGATGACCTGACAGCCGAATTTGCCGGGGCGCAGGCAGAAGCCCAAGCCGCATTCGGTGATCCCACCATGTACTTGGAAAAGGTGATTGTCCCGGCTAAACACGTTGAGGTTCAGGTATTGCGCGATCAGCAAGGGCACGTGAGCGTTTTTCCGGAGCGTGATTGCAGCCTGCAACGTCACAGTCAGAAAATGATCGAAGAAAGTCCCTGCCCGGTGTTAACGTCACCGGAACGGGCTAAGCTGTTGCATTTAGCCGAAACAATTGCTGACGGCGTTGATTACCTTAATGCCGGAACGATCGAATTCTTAATGGATCAGCAACATCATTTTTATTTCATGGAGATGAATACGCGGATTCAGGTTGAACATCCGATCACGGAAATGGTGACCGGCGTGGATTTGGTTCAGGCACAATTGCGCATTGCGGCAGGCGAAGACGTGGAGTTGACCACGCCGGAACCTTCAGGCGTTGCCATTGAATGCCGACTCAATGCCGAAGATCCGGATCATCAGTTTATGCCCGATGTCGGGACGCTGGAACAATTACGCTTTCCGACTGGCGGACTGGGTTTGCGCGTCGATACCGGCGTGGCGCCAGGCGATAAAATCAGCCCGTACTATGATGCGATGATTGCCAAGATTATCGTTCATGGTCAAACCCGACAAGCGGCCTTGGCTAAAATGCACCGAGCCCTGACGGAATTAGACGTTCAAGGGGTTAAAACCAACCGCGACTTTGCACTGGCACTTTTCCAGGCACCCAAGGTATTGGCTGGAGAAGCTGATACGGCTTATCTCAACCGTGACTTTTTGCCACAATGGCAGGATGAAAGGAAGGATGCTGCATGTTCCAACCACAACTAACCCAAGAAGCACTTGCTCGTGAGGCGGCTTTGCCTGAAAACTTATGGATTCAATGTCCATACTGCAAGCAAGGCAGTTATCGTGAAAGTCTCGGCGATGCTCAGGTTTGTCCGCATTGCCATTATGGATTCCGCATCACGGCCAAAAAACGGTTAGCCCTGGTAGCAACAGATGCAACGGAATGGGATGCGGATTTAACCACGACCGACCCGCTGGATTTTCCGGGTTACGAGAAGAAACTAGCCGCGGGACGTCAGGCGTCTGGTTTAGAAGACAGCGTTTGGACCGGTCAGGCGAAAATCGGCGGACAGGTATGCGGTCTCGGTATTATGGATCCTAAGTTTATGATGGGTTCACTCGGAACCGTGACTGGTGAACGGATCACACGTTTGTTTGAAAAAGCCACTGAAGCAAACTTGCCAGTCGTTCTATACTGTGCAAGTGGCGGTGCGCGGATGCAAGAAGGCATTCATTCGCTGATGCAAATGGCAAAAGTCAGTGCGGCTGTGAAGAATCACAGCAATGCCGGCTTATTGTTCATCAGCGTGCTCACCGATCCAACCATGGGCGGCGTCACTGCCAGCTTTGCCATGCAAGGCGACATTACACTAGCTGAACCCCACAGCCTCATCGGATTCGCCGGCCGCCGCGTCATCGAACAAACCATCAACCAAAAACTCCCGCAAAACTTCCAACGCGCCGAAACCGTCCTCCAAAGCGGCTTCATCGACGCCATTGTTCCAAGAAGTGAGCAGGTTAGTTACATTGGGGATATGCTACAAATGCACAGAGCGTGAACAGGCCCGCTTAGAAACCGGAGCGTAAGTGGCCCTGAGCCTAAATGGCCGGTCTTTGGCCATTTAGGCTCAGGGTCCTTACGTGCAGGTTTCTGGGCCTGTGAACGCGTTTCAGCATTGGAGAATGTCCCCAACCGAAACAAAAGTGACTTTCCCGATCCAGCCGGTCTTTGGCCATTTAGGCTAGAGGTCCTTACACGCAGATTTCTGCGACTGCGAACGCGTTTCAGCATCGGAGAACATCCCCCAACCGCAACAAAAGTGGCTATTTCCGATCCAGCCGGTCTTTGGCCGAGGTCCTTACACGCAGATTTCTGCGACTGTGAACGCATTTCAGCATCGGAAAACATCCCCACCAGCACCAACACGAAGCAAGGAGGTACCCTGGCATGCCCAAAAAAGAAACATCCGCCTACGCCACCGTTCAAGCGGCGCGCGCACCACGTCCCTATACCACCCGCGAACTCATCAACGGCTTAGTCGCCAATTTTCATGAATTACATGGTGATCGGTCCAGTCATGATGATCCGGCTGTCATTGGCGGCATCGGTTGGTTGGATGACCAAGCTGTAACTGTGATTGCGACCGATAAAGGCAATGACTTGACAGAACGGTTGCAGACCCATTTTGGCAGTCCGGAGCCTTGGGGTTATCGCAAGGCGTTGCGGCTTATGAAACAGGCGGCGAAGTTTCATCGTCCGATTGTCACGCTGATTAATACACCCGGTGCTTATCCAGGTAAAGAAGCAGAGGCAAATGGGCAAGGGGCAGCGATTGCAGACTTGCTCGTCACGTGCGCCGATTTACCGACACCGATTCTGGCAATATTGGTTGGCGAAGGCGGATCAGGCGGGGCGCTGGCGCTGGCGTTTGGTGATGAAGTCTGGATGACAGATAAAAGCATGTACAGCATCTTGTCACCAGAAGGCTTTGCGGCGATTTTGTGGAAAGATTCCAGCCGCGCCAAAGAAGCAGCTGAAGTGATGCAGCTGACCCCGCGGGATTTATTGGCTAAAAAAGTCTGTGATCGGATAATTACGGATACCGGTACCGACTTCCCCAGCGCACTCAAAGCCGAGGTTAAGCCAAAATTGGCGACCCTTATGGCATTGGATCCGCAGACACTGGTTACCCAGCGTCAAGCCCGCTTCCGAAAATTTTAATGAAAGCGGCAACACACCGTCCATTTCATTGGCGGTGTTTTTTCTTTGGTCAAAAAGCTTTATAATTACGGTTGTAACTTTTCAAAACGGAGGTCATCATGCTCGAAAAAAAGTTTTATCATACCATGTTCAGTCACTCTTTCAATATTCCGGTCCGTGTTGAGTATTGGGACCACACGGAAGAAACATATGGAACAGGCGAGCCGACGATCACGATTAAAATGAAAAAAGCGATCCCAGTGCGTTTGCTGCTAAAGAATGCTTCGCTTGCATTAGGTGAGGCCTACATGCGTGGTGACATTGAGGTGCTTGGTGGTAAGCGGCCGTTGCAGCAATTAATTGCGGCGGCCTATGCCAGTGCAGACAGTTTTATGCGTAACAACAAACTCATGCGCGTGTTGCCTAAGCAAAGCCACACCGAGCGCAAGTCCAAGCAGGATATTCATTCACACTATGACTTGGGTAATGACTTTTACAAGCTATGGCTGGATCCAACGCTGACGTATTCCTGTGCTTATTTTGAGAACTGGGATGACGATCTGGAAACAGCACAATTAAATAAAATCGATCACATTTTACGCAAACTGAATCCGCAGCCGGGTCGGACGTTATTGGATATCGGCTGCGGGTGGGGGACGCTCATGTTACGGGCGGCCAAGACTTACCATCTGCATGTGGTTGGCATCACCTTAAGTAAGGAACAGTTTAAGCTGGTTTCTGACCGGATTGAAGCGGAACACCTGAATGACGTGGCGGAAATTCTATATATGGATTACCGCGAATTAGATCGCGAACCGTTTGACTACATTACCTCTGTCGGTATGTTTGAACATGTCGGTAAGGAAAATCTAGAAGAGTACTTTAAAGATGTTGCTAAGCTGCTAAAAGATGATGGTGTGGCGTTGATTCATGGGATTACACGGCAGCAAGGCGGGGCTGTGAATGCCTGGATTAATAAGTACATTTTTCCGGATGGCTATGTGCCTGGGATGGCGGAAAATCTGACCCATATTATTGATTCCGGTATGCAGTTGGACGACTTGGAGCCATTACGCCGCCATTATCAGCGGACGCTTGAAATTTGGGATACGAATTTCAATAATCACCGTAATCCGATTCAGCAAAAGTTCGGTTATGAATTTACGCGCATGTGGGATGTTTACCTGCAAGCCGCCGCTGCGAGTTTTGAGGCCGGTAACATTGATGTCATGCAGTATCTGATTAGCAAGGGTCCGTCTGGTAAGGACTTGCCGGCCACCCGTGACTATATGTACGAATAGTGCCGGAAATTTAGTTAACGGTTTATGGATACGACAGCTTTGAAAAGGTACCTTCAGGGGTGCTTTTCTTTTATGGAGGAGTATTCAACTTGACGAATATATTAGTGATCGGAGCGACCGGCAATATTGGACTGCCGCTGATTCAAGCTTTAACCAAACGTGCAGACGTGCAACTTTTTGCTGCTGTACATTCGCCGGCTCATGCGCGTGCAACTTTACGGGACTTGCCGGTTCAATTACGCAAATTTGATTTTCTTGACGCCGCAACTTTTGACCCGGCATTGGCGGCCATTGACAAGGTCTTCTTCGTGCGCCCGCCGCAATTAGCAAAACCCAAAACGGACATGTATCCGTTTCTTGATGCCTTGGTGCGCCATGGGATTAAGCAGGCGGTTTTCGTCTCGTTACTGGGCGTTGAACACAATCCAATGACCCCGCATCATAAGATTGAAAAACGCATTGAAGCACTTGGGTTGCCGTACACATTTATTCGGCCAAGCTTTTTCATGCAAAATCTCAATACCACGCATCGCCATGACATTGTGGCCCACCATGATCTATTTGTACCGGCTGGACGCGCTCGGACGAGTTTCATTGATACGCGCGATATCGGTGCCGTGGCAGCAACTGTCCTGTGTGATCCGCAATATATTGGCCAAAAGCTGGCGATTACCGGCGATCAGGCGCTAACATATGCCGAGGTCGCTAAAACCATGACGGCAGTGTTAGGCGTCCCGATAACGTATAGTCGGCCAAGTCTATTGCGTTTTCGCCACACCATGATTGCGCGCGGCTTGCCGAAGAATTATGTGAATGTGATGGTCATGCTGTATCTGATCACGCAAATGGGGAATGCCAAAGAAGTGACCACAACGTTGCCAAAAGTGCTTGGGCGACCGGCAATCACGTTTTCGCAATATGTCCACGATTATCGGCGCGACTTTTTACCGGAAAAATGACTTTGGCGGTGGAACGCAATGTCGTGAAACACGGCAGAAAATCTTGTTAACACAAAGAGCGATTTGCCGTCACAGAATGTTCAAAGTTCGTCGGTAGTATTAACAACATAGAAATGAGCCACCCACTCATTCCTAAACCCCAACCCAACTTTTTCATTTCTACTCCTCCAAAATAATGATTGCCAATTGGTACCCTCCGATTGGTAAAACTGAGACCCGCAGCTGATGGCCGCGGGTTTTGTGTTGAATTTTAAGCTGAATAAAGTTGGGCGGCTCGCTTTTTAACCGGGCGAATTTAAAAAGGGGTGCGGTTCTTGGTGATTTTTAGTCGTACCCGTGGCATAATGGGTCATTCGTGCGTAATCAATGATTAAGCAGCCCGGATCACCGCATTGTTTGCGCTTCCATTGACAATGCCGCGAACTCAGATAAGATAAGGGTATTATTCCAAACACAAGGTGGTAAGTACATGACGGACTCAATTGAGAATATGGCTAAGCGGTATCAGCCGTATTCGACGTGGACACCAGAGTATGTGGCAAGCTTGAAAGCTGAGGTTGCTGCGAGTCAATGGCGAACTAAGACGCATATTCAACCGGATACGGGCTTGATCAATGATCCCTGCAGTCTGAATTTCTTTAATGGCAAGTGGCATCTATATTACCAGCAGTTTCCATTTGGTCCGGTTCATGGTTTGAAGTCGTGGGCACATGTCGTATCCAAAGACTTATTCAACTGGCGGCGAGTCCCGGGTGATTTATTGCCGGATAACGAACTCGATGCGCAAGGTGCTTACACCGGTTCGGCATTAGTGACGCATGGTACGCTGCGAATCATGTACACCGGTAATGTGCGGGATGAGCAGTGGCATCGACAGTCCACGCAATTAGGGGCGGTTCTGGGCGCAGATAGCCGTTTATATAAAGATCCGAAGCCATTGATCGCTAATCCGCCTGCTGGCTACACCCAAGAGTTCCGGGATCCATTTCTATTTAATTATCAAGATAAAACCTATGTCTTAATTGGTGGTCAGCGGGCCGATCACACCGGCGCCATCCTACTCTATGAAAAGCAACCGGATAAGACCTGGCGCTTTGTGGCCCCGTTAAGTATCCCGGACGAATTTTGCGGTTACATGGTGGAATGCCCGAACATTGCTTTCATTAATGGCAAAGTCGTCTTAGTATATTGTCCACAAGGCTTGGATCAAGACTTTTTCGAATACGAAAATGTTTATCCTAATATTGCACTTGTGGCCGACAGCTTTGATCCGGAGACTGGCACACTGACCCATCAGCGCCTGCAAAATATCGATAAAGGGTTTGACTTTTACGCAACCCGGCTTGCCAATACCGAAAAAGATGGCACTTTAGCAATTTCCTGGCTAGGCTTACCCGACACGAATTACCCAACGGATGCAGACGGGTGGGAAGGCGTCTTGAGTTACGTGCGCCAGCTGGATTTACGCGATGGTCATGTTTGCCTAAAGCCACATCCCAACATTGAACAGCTTCGGGAAACTGCTACTGATGCCTTACCAGTTGTCAGCCAAAATACGGATCAATGTTCAGTCACGGCGTTGAGCGGTGCGTTCGAACTGAGTATGACGTTAGCTGCCGGCCAAAAAGCCACCGTCCATGTTCCAGATGGTGATCACGATCAACTGTTGATCAATCTTGACTCAGATAGTGGCCAAGGGATGGTTCAGCGCGAGAACCGTAATAATGGCGGCAGCCTGCGGCAATTTGGTTTCCCAGCAGGCAAAACGGTCACGATTCGGTTGTTTGTGGACGTCTCCGTTTTCGAGTTGTTCATTGACGATGGTTATCGGGTGGTTTCCGGGCGCTTCTTTGGGGACACTTGCCCCACTGCCGCACGTGTGAATCCACCTGCTGCGGTTAGCAACGTGCAGGCGTGGAATCTGCGGAAGGATAATGGCGGGCTATAGGCCGCTTTTGAAACTGAATGAAGCGATGTCAGTAGAAAGCACATCTGATATCAACCATGTCGCCACCATTTAAACAACTTATTTGCGCCAATAAATAAAAAAGCATCAGCCAAATGTCATTTGTGCAGACATTGGCTGATGCTTTTTTGCCAATCAACTGCAGTCATCTGTGCACCGAGGCATTTCATTTTCAGAAGTAATCGAATTTTTTCAGTTGTGCCTTGACAATTTTTGAAAGCGCTGTATACTCACAGTATGAAATCGATTCCATAAACAGGAGGTGCGCCATTCATGGCAACGATTAGCGAAATTGCTGCAGCAGCCGGCGTTGGGGTGACAACGGTATCGCGGTACTTGAATCATCATCCGTATATTTCCGCTGATAAGAAGGCGCGGATCGAAGCTGCGATCAAGACGCTGGGTTATACGCCTAGCGCAGCCGCTACCTCCTTGCGCGCCCAGGCAACCGGAAATATTGGCGTTTTGGTCTCGCGAGTCACGAACCCGTTTTTTGCCGGCTTGTTTGATGCCATTGAGCGAACACTGCACGCCCACGGTTACCAAGTCATGATTTCGCAAACTTACGATAATCCGGATGCCGAGGAGCGGTTTTTGAACCAGCTGAAAAGTCGCGAACTTGATGGTGTTATCTTAGCGTCAGTTGAAGTACCAGCGCGGGTGGCGACCGTGGCTAAAGCATTTCCTGGGCGAGTTGTCGTGGTCAATGCGGATGTGCAGATTCCCAATGCTAAGTCTTTGGTGTTACCGCACTATCAGGCAACCCGCGATGCATTGGATTACCTATTTGCACAAGGTCATCGTCGTTTTGCTTATATGACCGGTGGTGCGATTAAAAGTGCCCGCCACGGTCAAAGTCGAACCCAAGCTTTCTTTGATTTTATGCAAGCGCGCGGGTTGCCAGTCGAACCTGCCTGGCTGTTTGAGCAGGTGCATACCGCAACAGAAGGCCAAACGCTCGGACGCCAAATCGCCGCGCTGGCACCGGCAAAGCGTCCGGATGCTATTTTTACGAACTCAGATGAAGTGGCAGTTGGCGTTGTGGACAGTTTAGTCGCTGCTAACATTGCCGTTCCGGATGACATTGCGGTGATGGGTTATGACGACCAGCCGTTTGCACCGTTTGCCCGCGTGCCGCTGACGACCGTCCATCAGCCTGTTGCCGAAATGGCGCAGGTGGCAACGGACTTACTATTAGCCGGACTTGGCCGCGGTGAACCGGCTGTGGCTCCAGAACCGTTAACTTTGACGTTAAAAATCAGGCAAAGCGCCTGAATTTTATTTTTAATAAATATGGAATCGATACCACATTATGAAGAAGGAGTTACGCATGCTTAACGAAACCAGCCGCACATGGTGGCAACAAGAAATTTTCTATCAAATTTATCCGGCGTCCTTTAAAGATAGCAACAATGACGGCATTGGCGACTTGCCAGGGATTACCAGTGAGTTGCCGAAGCTCAAGGCCCTAGGAGTGACGGCAATTTGGTTGTCACCGGTTTATCGAAGCCCGATGGTGGATAATGGCTATGACATCTCCGACTATCAGGCAATTGACCCGCGCTTTGGCACCATGGCTGATTTTGACGCGTTGATGGCCGCTGCTAAAGAACTAGGGATTAAAGTGGTGATGGATCTGGTGGTGAATCACACTTCGGATCAGCATCCGTGGTTTCAAGCCGCGTTGAAAGATCCGACTTCACCCTATCGCCAGTATTATATTTTCCGCAAAGGTCATGACGGACAGCCGCCGAATAACTGGCGCTCTAATTTCGGCGCTGGCTCGGCGTGGACGGCGGTTCCCGGTGAAGCCGACATGTATTACCTGCACGTCTTTTCCCCGCAGCAGCCGGATTTGAACTGGGAGAATCCCAAGCTGCGGCAGGCGATTTACCAGATGATTAACTGGTGGCTGGCAAAAGGCTTGGCGGGCTTCCGGGTTGATGCGATCACTTTCATCAAAAAGGATCAGGATTTTGCAGCGATTACGCCAGATGGCAACGATGGCCTGGGCAAGGTGAAGCGGAAGGCAGAGAATCGGCCTGGCCTAGCGCGCTTCCTTAAAGAACTGAACGCTGCTACCTTTAAGCCTGCCAATGCCGTGACAATCGGTGAGGCTTCCGGGGTCGCCTATGATGAACTAGGCGATTTCATCGGCCCAAACGGCTACTTTTCCATGATCTTTGATTTCCATTATGCCGATATTGATGTAGCTTCCGGTTCGGAGTGGTTCAAGCAGACGCAGTGGACGCCGAAAATGCTGGGCGATGCGATTGCAAAAAGTCAGCTGGCCATTCAACGCGTCGGCTGGGGAGCTAATTTTCTTGAAAATCATGATCAGCCGCGGAGTTTGAGTAAATACATTCGCGAACCGGCGTACCGCAATGCCACCGGTGCCAAAGCATTGGCATTATTGTATTTCTGCTTGCGCGGGTGCCCGTTTATCTATCAAGGTCAGGAGTTGGGAATGGTGAATGCGGTTCGCAGCAGCATTGATCAATTTAACGATTTGTCGGCGCATGATAATTATCGGCGGGCGTTAGCGGAAGGTTATTCAAAAGCGGATGCACTGGCATGTGTCAATCGCCGCTCGCGTGATAATGCCCGCACACCGTATCTCTGGAACGACGAGGCAAACGGCGGGTTCAGCGATCACCAGCCGTGGCTACCGGTGGCCCAACAAGCACCCGGCGTCAACTGGCAGGATGAACAGATCGATCCCGATTCGGTCTGGCACTTTTACCAAAAGCTGTGCCAGTTGCGTAATGATTCGCCGTTGCGGTCGGATCTGATTGATGGTGATTTTTCGCCGCTTACGGTGGCAGACGAACACGTCATCGCATATGCCCGCGGGAAACATTTGCGGATCTATGTCAATCTCAGCGCTGCACCGGCGACCATCGACTTACCGGCTGGCCGAATCTGGCTGAACAATTATCCGGCTGCAGCACCAACGTTGAAACCCTACCAAGCGATTCTCATTGAGGTGAATTAAGATGGCAAAAAATTATGAACAAGAAGCAAAAGCAATTTTGAAGTTGGTTGGCGTCAATAATGTTGATTCCGTGACTCATTGCCAAACCCGGCTGCGTTTTGTTGTGAAGGATCGCAAGGCTATTGACGATAAGGCGTTGGAGCAGCTGCCGGAAGTCAAAGGTGTTTTCTATGGATCCGGTCAGTATCAGGTGATTATTGGTACCGGCGTTGTCAACGATGTGTACGCGGCGATTGCCAAGCTGGGGACCGTGAATGCGATTTATGGCAAGGACGATGCGGACACCACCGCAGCGGCAAGCGATGAACATAAGACTTGGGTGCAACGCTTAATGGCCATGTTATCCGGTATTTTCATTCCGATCATCCCCGTCATTGCGGCGACAGGACTGTTCTTAGGATTAAAAAGTGCGGCGACCAACGCTCAGGTATTAAAGCTTTTCGGCGCCGTGCCTAGTGACATTCCCGCCAGTCTCACCTCGGTCGTTTCAGTGCTGACCGACACCGTGTTTGCCTTTTTGCCGGCGTTGATTGTGTGGTCGACATTTCGCTACTTTCATTTCGCTACTTTAAAGGGACGCCGATTATCGGGATTGTGATTGGTCTTATGTTAGTTTCGCCGATTTTGCCTAATGCCTACTCAGTTGCAGACGGCAGTGCCAAGGCGATCATGCTGTTCGGCTGGTTGCCAGTGGTTGGCAGTCAGGGGTCAGTGTTAACCGCTTTGGTCGCTGGGTTCATCGGTGCGAAACTGGAGCTGTTCTTCCGCCGTCACATGCCGAATGTTTTGGAGCAAATCCTGACGCCATTTCTAACGATGCTGGTCACGTTTGCCATTATGATTTTAGGCGTCGGCCCGCTTGTCCATGCGATTGAAAACGGGATGCTGGTTGGTGTTCAGGCGGTGATTCACTTACCATTTGGCATTGGCGGCTTCCTGATCGGGGCAGCTTATCCGCTGATGGTGCTCATTGGGATCCATCAAACCATGATTGCCATCGAAACTTCGCTGCTGGCGTCCACCGGCTTGAATCCGTTGATTACGTTAGAAGCCATGTACGGCTTTGCAAACTTAGGCGTGGCGTTGGCGATTTTCCTCCGCGCGCGTTCCGGTAAAGCCAAGGCAACTTCAATGGGGGCATTCACCTCACAACTCTTCGGGGTTTCAGAGCCGACTTTATTCGGGGTTTTGATTCGTTATAATTTTCGGCCATTAATTGTCACCGTGTTAACTTCCGGACTTGGCGCGGCGGTCTTGAGCATTCTCAATGTTTCCGCCAACTCATATGGACTCGCCGTGGTTCCGTCATACCTGATGTATATTTACAACGGCCACGCCTTGCTGTGGTACACCATCGTTTCACTGGGGACGATTGTCGTTGCGTTTGTTGCCACCAACGCTTTTGCCATTCCTAAAGAAGTCTTGGCGCCCGATCGTGATGTCGAAACGGCGAATGCAGTGATTTCGTCAACCGTGAGTGACAACAAGGTCTATGCACCGGTCAGCGGCGAAACGCTTGCTTTGAATAAGGTAAGCGATCCGGTATTTGCTTCCGGCATGATGGGCGACGGCTTAGCGATAAAACCAGAAAATGCCGGCGTCAACAAAATCTACGCGCCACAATCCGGCACCTTATCGGTTGTTGCCGACACGGGTCATGCTTACGGGTTGAACAGCGATGACGGCATGGAAATTCTGGTGCACTTAGGGATTGATACCGTTAATTTACACGGTGCGCCGTTCACAGTGGCCGTCAAAGCCGGGCAACACGTCAACAAAGGCGACTTGCTGGGGACCATGGATCGCGCAGCCATTGAAAAGGCCGGCCTTGATCCGACAACGATGGTGCTGATCACCAATAGCAAAGCCTATGCCCGGATCGAACCAGTTGCCGACACCACGGTTGAAGCCGGCGCTGATCTGTTGGCAGTGCAGCGTGAAGATGTCAAAGTCGAATCGGTTTCACCAGCGTCCTTGTAAAAGATGCTGAAATAAGCCTTAATCCTATCGCCCTAGTTATTGTGACTGGGGATGGGATTAAGGCTTTTTTTATCCCGTTAGTTTAGGAGTACCGAAAAAACGTGAAAGCGTGTAGGATGAAGGACGTACAAAGCCAAAGCTTCATCCCGACACTTTCTGCTTTTTGTCCAATTGCGTGACCAAACACCTGTGATATAATCAGAAAATATCTCAATCTAGGACTCGGAGGACGTTATGCGTAACATTGGCAAATTAGTGGCGCTGGACTGGAAACGAATTTTCAAAAGTCCTTTAGCCTTCTTACTCATCGCAGCGCTGGTCGTCATTCCCAGCCTTTACTGCTGGTTCAACGTCTGGGCGCTGTGGGATCCTTACAGCAACACGCAGGATTTAAAAGTAGCCGTGTACTCGGCAGATCAACCCGCCACTTTTCGCAACCAGAAAGTGGCAGTCGGCGATGAGCTGATGGATCAACTAAAAGATAATAAACAACTCGGCTGGCGCTTTGTCGACTCCAAACAAGCCGTCCAAAAAGGCGTTAGAAGCGGTAAGTACTACGCCGGGGTGGTGGTACCAAAGCATTTTTCAAAAGACTTGCTGAGCTTCGTTGATGGCAAAATTCACAAACCGAAACTCGATTATTACGTCAACGAAAAAATCAACGCGGTGGCGCCTAAAATCACCAGCACCGGCGCGACCACGCTGCAAAACAAAATTTCGGACGAATTTATCTCAACGGCAGCCAAGACATTGGTGAAAGCCTTCAATAAAGCGGGCATCAAGCTAGATCAAAACCTGCCGATGATTCGCCGCTTCACCAGCTTGGTTACCAATACCAACGATCAGCTGCCAACGATCGAAAAGTATCTGGCGGAAGTCGACCAGCTACAGGCTAAAATGCCCGCGATTCGCGCCAAACTGCAAACCGCTAACGAAATGGCGGGATATCTGCCAGAAATCAATCAAATGGCTCAAAAGCTCACGGGGGCAAATGGCTATCTGCCCATGGTCCAAGATGCCGGTGAGCTCGCCACGAATGTTAAAGGCAAGCTACCCGAAGTTCGCCAGGCAGGCCAGCAGCTGAATACGGTGGTGACCAATTTTGACCAGCTCGAATCCGGTGTCACCAAAGCAGTTCAGGTGACGGATCAAGGCATCACGGTGGTTAACCAAGTCGATGGCACGCTGCCGGCTTTAACCGATTTTGGCAAAAATGCCCAAGCAGCGGTGGCAACGACCAAAGATGACGTGATTCCCAAAATCAATACGGCCTTGGGTGTGGTCCAAAATGCAACCGACGCCGGGCTGACATTGATTGCGGCTGCCAACACCAGCTTGAGCGCGGACTTGACCACGTTGCAGCAACAATTACAACAATTAGACAGCAGCAAGGACACCGCGGCATTGAAGCAAGCGATGGCGCAAAGGCTGACGGCACTGGCCAATCGTCAAGGCAAGGTTGCCGCCAACGCCACTAGCTTAGCAGACACGTTAACCCGGGTGCAGACCACTCTTAATCAGTTAACCGGCAAGGATGATCATGGGCTTGACGGGGCCATTGCCAAGCTCAAAGAAGTTGCCGCGACAGCCACTGCGGTTCAACGCGATGCCGAAGCTTTGGCTAAGGATGTACCTAACCTAAGTACGAGTGAATTGCAGCGGCGGCTCGGCGTTTTAACCAACACTGCCAATCAGTTCGCCGACGCGGCCAATACACTCAAAGCCCTTGATCTCGGCACCAGCGTCAAGCAGATTTTGAATGCTTTCAAAGCGGCTCTCAACGATGCCAACACCACGCTGGATACGATTAACCAGCAGATCCTGCCATCCATGCCGTCACTGCTCAGTGGCACGAAGGATCTACTGACGCAGGCGCACAACTTTTTGGTCAAAGCGAAAAAGCAGCTGCCGGCACTCAAGCAGGAACTCACCGACGCCAACGCGCTGCTTAACGGTCACATGGATCTCATCACCAGCGGCATCACAACCGTCGCGGATTTATACCAAAATGATTTCCCTAGCCTCAAAACCAAGCTGACAAAAGCCACCGACTTCATCAATCAAGATCTCCCTGGCGTCGAATCCGACCTCACCAACACCTTGGCCTTGGCAAACGAAAAAATGCCGCAACTCCAAAGCGGTTTGGATGACGCCCAGAAATTCGTGAAAAACGACTGGCCGACGCTAAAAGAAGCGATTCAAAAAGGCGCCGCGGCCATTAAAAAAGGCGAAAAGTCCGTCGATTTATCCCAGTTAATCAAACTGTTACGCCGCGACGCCACCAAAGAAGCCGGCTTCTTAGCTAAACCGGTTGAACTCAAACAGCAAAGCTTCTATCACATTCCGACATACGGTTCGCAAAGTGCGCCATTTTACCTGGCACTCTGTATCTGGGTCGGGGCACTGCTGCTGGGTGCGATCCTGATTACCGAGTATCGACTGCCGCCAACGCTCAGCGACGCCATGGTTAAGCAGATGTACACCGCACGCTGGCTGACATTTGCCGGCCTAGGGATGCTGCAAGGCCTCATCGCTGCACTCGGCAACCTGTTCTTAATCGGCACGTACGTCGTCAACAAGCCGCTTTACCTGCTATTTGCCATGATGCTCAGTCTGGTCTTCGTCTCCATTCTCTACGCCTTAATCGCGCTATTCGGCAACATCGGCAAAGGCATCGGGATCATCATCTTAGTCCTTTCCATCTCCGGTGCAGGCGGGAACTTCCCTGTCGTCTTATCCGGTAAGTTCTTCCAGATGATCAACCCATGGCTGCCATTTACCTACGCCGTCAATCTCCTACGCGAAACAGTCGGCGGCATCTACTGGCCAAATCTCTGGATTGATGTCGCGGCACTTCTGGCATTCGGCACCGTCTTCTTCCTGCTAGGACTGTTCTTGAAAGCGCCAATTCACCCGTGGATTGAGCGGATGAATGAGAAGACGCGCGAGTCGAAAATCATCGAGTAGTTCGTGCGGGTGGCAAAAGTAAAGATTGTTCAATTGAAACAGGCAATGTTGCTGGTGATCAGCCAGTGGCATTGCCTGTTTGCGTGTGGGAAAAGGGTATTGAAGGGCGCAAGTGTTCGAAAGTAGACAGGCTGTGGGCGCGTGCACGGCAGCCAAGAACGCTATCCTTTGGTATTGATTGCCGTGGAGTCAGGCTAGTGAAAGGGCTGGCGATCGAAGGCTTAAGGTTCGAAACTGTGCGTGTTGCAGCCACAGTGTAGGAACCATGCAACACGCCACGGACAAGTTTTTAGGCAAAAGAAAAGTGACGCCTCGTTGTGAGTACGCCACTTTTCGATTCAGTCGCTGATTATTCTGCCTTTTCCTTCTTCGCGGTCACCGTCACAACGAAGGTGGATTCGTCTTTTTGATACAAGCGATGAATGTTCTGCAGCAGCAACATGATCCACGACATGGCGAGGGCAAAGGCGATCATCTCAAATGCCGTCAGCGAAAGGTAGTGGACAAATTGGAACAGAATCGCGGCAAAAATAATGATGCCGCCGATGATGTAACTGGTGCTGAGAAATTCGCGTGAGACCCCCGGCAGCAGCCAGCGCACGGCGATGATCATTCCAATGAGGAAATAATTCAGAAACCACGCGCTTTGAGTGTGAAGGACATGCCAGATGCCGCGGTTATTCGGAAACAGCCCAACGCCCAGTAACGCTACGGCCGCCACGGTTAACATAATCCGCATCGTAATCAGCCGCCAATCCGTTTTCCGATGCGCCATCAACGGCACGAACAAATAGTCCACCAGCGCAATCCACAGCAATGCCGACACCGCAATCGTTAAGTTAAACTGCCACGCATTCAACGCCTTGCTCGTTCCCAAAAAACTGACATTATGCTGCCACCACTGCCGCGAACTGTTCGTCACAATCGCTCCGACAACGCCACCAACGAATGTCGACAAAAACAAAGTCGTAATGAAAGACGTTGAAATCGACAGCGCCGAATAAATCATCAGGTAGTTCACAATACTGATAAACAGCAAAAACAACCCTGTCGCCGTGTAAATATCAAAACTGACACCTTCAAACATGTAGCCAATCGCCCAAAAGAACACCGACGCCACAAACGCTAGAATAATCGCAAACGCCAGCAACAACGTCGGAAAAATCCGCCAATACCGGCGCCGATGATCACGCCCATGAATCCGCCGATGATTCTGAACATACGTCACCGCAAACGTCCCCATGCCACTCAACTCACCCAGCACAATCACCATCTGCGCAATCGAGTTCTTCCCCGTCATCGGCACCTGCAAAATCTGAAAATAAATAAAGTAAGCCAGAAAAAACAGCCCCGCCAAAACCGTTGGAATCAGGAAAAACCGCAACGAAATCGTCTGCGTCCCCGTATCCGTCCGTTTCGGCCGAATCACTGCTTCTTTATCCTTCAACGTCACCTCAACCTGCTCGCCATCTTTAATATCAAGATCCTCCATAATGGCATCCGGAATGACGACTTGATGTGCTTCTTTAGTCAATTTCTTCTACACGCTCCAACTTGTTTGATATGTTTTGTTCAGAAACTTACTGTAGCACATTTGAGAGTTGAGGTGATACTTAGGTTCCTGCCAGCCATCGGATAAGTTTTATTATTGCTGTTTCTGAGGCTTTTGATAATGCTTAGCACCATGTGATCTTTAGAAAGCCGTGCATATCAAGCTCGCCTTTTTATATTGCAAGCATGTGCATTATTTCTGCAGCAAAGGTGTGCCGCTTGTGGCACTATCCTGATACAATATGATGTAGTTAGTCTAGTGTGACTTAAAAATGGTCTAGAAAGGAGATCAACTTGAAGAAACTTTCAGCAGGATTTATTTCCAGAAGCGTCTGGTTTACTGAATTTTCTGCGGTGATCTCACTGCTAAATGAGGGTAAGGATTGGGACGATATCACGAAAGCTATTGTTGAGGAGAACAGTTTTCAAATGTCGTCACGCAACCGTGCACAAGATCTGGCGCGGGAGATGAAATTACGAATCAGTACGTTGCCAGTCGGATTCGTTGACATCTTTGATCAGTTATCTCTCAGTAACCAAAAGTCGGTGAATCTTATTGCACTCATGCTTGAAAGGCCATTGGTAGAAGATTTTGTTCTAACGGTCGTTCAAAAAGAGTTTTTAAAAGGTGATATGAGGCTGGAGCCATATGAAATTAGCGCTTATTTGCAAGACTTACCACTACAGCATCCAGAAACAGCCAAGTGGACGGATGAAACGTTGAAGAAAATTCAAACGAAATTTCACGAGATCTTAACGTACAGTGGCTTAGCAGAGGATGTTAAGGGAGGGATGGCTCTGAAACGTGCATTATTGGATCCTTCCCTAATAGCATTGTTGAAACAAAGTGGCAAGGCTAATTACATTCAGGCACTGACAGGGAGAAAGTTATGACGCAATTAAGTGACCGATTTGACCGGTTTCGCAAAAAAATTCGCGATCCTGCATTTCAAGAGAATCGCGGGTTATCAAATGAGGTTGGTTTTTATATCTTTGACTACGACCCCGAAGATGAGCTGTATGTTCGAAATGAGGTAGAAGATATTGCTCATGATTCGACAACTGCTTCAATTGGCGCAAATGTCCAAATGTTCAACCTTTTTGACGTTGTTATTGATTTAATTGACCAGATGGGATACTTGCAGCAATTTATTGAGATTGAAAAAGACGATGGTATCGATATGGTCATTCGTCAGATCAATAACGTGCTAAAAATGGGAGACGAGCGTAATCTGATCGTAAGCTATATCTTGGATCATCTCGAACACCCTGAGGAGCGAAACATCATCTTCATTACCGGGATCGGGCAGGTGTTTCCATTGATTCGTGCTCATCGAGTCTTGAACACCATGAATCAGGTTATTGATAAAACGCCTGTTGTCATGTTTTACCCAGGGAGCTACAACAGTTTGAGCTTACGTGCTTTTGGCAAGCTTGATGACAAAAACTACTACCGTGCATTTCGGATCGAATAGGAGGACATGGGGAATGAAAATTAAGGATCTTTTTAAACGATCAATTGACCGCAACATTCAAGGGGTTATTAAAGTTGATCAAGATGACGAAGCAAACGTTAAACAGGAATTAGACGAGTATGTTGTTACGCGTGAGTTGCGTGACCATTTTGCAGCGTTCTTTAGTGCTTTTGATAATAGTTTACAGACTCCGACTGACGATATGGGTGTCTGGATTTCAGGCTTCTTTGGATCCGGGAAATCGCATTTTTTAAAAATCGTGTCATATATTTTGGCAAACAAAATTGTTGATGGAAAACCAGCCGTTGATTATTTTGACGACAAAATAGACGACCAGATGATTCTTAATGAGATGCATGCTGCTGCGGCGGCAAACAATGATGTCATTCTGTTCAATATCGATGCTAAGGCGAAAGACACAGTTGGGTCAGATAAACAAAGCATTTTGAAAGTCTTCATGCGGGTCTTCAACGAAATGCAAGGATTTACTGACGCCGATTTTTGGATTGCTGACCTTGAGCGGCGTTTGACTGAAGCTGGAAAGATGGATGCTTTTAAGGAGCAAATTAAAGCGATCAATGCCAATCATCAGTCTTGGATAGAGTTGCGTGACGCCTATTACCTGAATAAAGGTACGATCAAGGAAGCAATGGTGAAATCCGGATTCTCTGACGAGGCAAATGCTCAGGGTTTCATTGAAACGCTGAGCACCGAATATCAGATCAGTATTGATGATTTTGCTGCTTTGGTGAAACGGTATATCGACAAAACTGGACGCCGGGTCATTTTCTTGGCCGATGAGGTTGGCCAGTTCATAGGTGACAGTGTACAGCGGATGCTTAATTTGCAGACGATTGTCGAACAACTGGGAACGATGACACGCGGCAAGTCATGGGTAGTCGTGACTTCTCAGCAGGCAATTGACAAAGTGACGGATATTGCATCTGGACAAGACTTTTCGAAAATTCAAGGTCGCTTCAAAACACGTTTGTCGATGAGCTCGGCTAATGTTGATGAAGTTATTCGTAAGCGGTTATTGGAAAAGACTGATGTTGCCGAGCAGATGCTTGAAGATCAGTATTCTGCAAACGCTGCAGCTATTAATAATTCAATTGATTTCGATGATGGTGTAGAGCGGCCAAAATATAAGTCGCCAAAAGATTTTGCACAAAACTATCCGTTTATTCCATATCAGTTTAATCTCTTACAACAGGTGCTGACTGCGATTCGTGAAAACGGTTCGGATGGTAAACATTTGTCTGAAGGCGAGCGATCAATGCTTTCCCTCTTCCAAGAGTCAGCTGAAGCTATGATGGATGCGGACACAGAGACGCTTGCACCATTTAGTCGCTTTTTCGATGGTTTGGAACAATTCTTGGATCATACCCATCACATCGTACTAGTGCGTGCCCACGACAATCCTGCTGTTAATCCGAACGACGAGAAGAATCCGTTTGCACTGCAGCTGCTTAAAGTATTGTTCATGGTCAAGTATGTTACTGACTTTAACGCATCATTGAACAATTTGATCACCCTGATGATTAGTTCGGTCGATGCAGATCGAATTGCACTTAAGAAAAAAGTTAGCGATGCACTTGAGGTTCTAGTCGGACAAGGTTACGTTGAAAAAACAGTCAAGGGTTATGACTTTTTGACTGATGCTGAACAAGATATTACACGCGAAATTTCGAAACAAGAAGTGATTGACAATGAGGTTGCCAAGGAAATTGGGGATTACTTGTTCAATGCCAAGCCAGGTATTGCAACGAGTTTAACTTATCCCAAACTGAATGGTCGCTATGTCTTTGCTTTTAATCGGAAAACGGACAATATTTTTGGCGCACAGCGAAACAAGCTTTCAGTGCACATCATTACGCCAGTGAATGATGAATTTCAGAGTGACAACGATTATTTACAAGTTTCGACTGGTGCGTGGAATCATGATGTCTTGATTGCTTTACCACGTTCGTCAAACTTTGTCGATGAAATTCGAAATGCATTACGAATTCAGAAGTTTGTTGTTAATAGCAGTGCATCAAGCGATTCACGTTACCAGGGAATGGTGTTGGCTCGCCAATCTCAGCAAAATGAAGAGTTCCAGCACGCTCATGAACAGTTGATCGCATCGCTTGATAATGCAGCTATTTATGAAAACGGCCAATTGATTAATGGCGAAGCAGGGTTCGATAGTCGATTAGAACAGGCAATGAAGCTCTTAGTTGACAATACGTATCGCAGTTTGCAGTACATCACTGTTGCCAAATCTGAGAAGGATATTCGCGAACTTTTCGAAAGTATCTCCAGCCTGGCGCTTGACGAGCAAGACAATCAAGCTGCGGTTGATGCTGTTCTGGATTATATGCGGCGCGAGTCACAGAATAATACGCATATCACCATGGAAAGCATCTTGTCGAAGTTTAATGATATTCCATATGGCTACACGGATGAAGATATTCAATGGCTCGTCGCAAAATTGGTCGCTATTGGCAAACTTAAGATGTTTTACAATGGTACAGTAATAGATCCGCTAAGTGGTGAACGGACACCGCGTGAAATTGCAGGTTTCTTTACTAAGAAGCAAGCAATTCGTAATTTGGCCTTTCAGATTAAAGAAGAAGTTGCGCCTTCAAAGATCAAAGCGATGCAGACAGTTGCTTCTGAAGTGTTTGGAAAGAAATCATTTGAGGCTGATAACGATGAACAGAGGGCCGCAGAACTAAGAAAACTAATCGTGACTAAGTATCAAACTCTGAAAGGCTTTGAAGATAAAACTCAAGACTACCCAGGACACGTGTTGTTACAAAAAGGACTTCAGTTACTACGTCCATTGACTGAAATGTCTGATTCTGGTGCGTTTTATGATTATATCAGTAAACACAAAGACGACTTACTGGACTGGAACGATGATTTTCTTGATGATGGCATTCGTGACTTTTATTACTCGCAGTCAATGCAAGATATCTGGGACAAGGGTTTAAATGCGTTGCGCGTTTACGGGGAGTCAAGTGATTTCTTAAGTGACAATCAGCTACAGGATACAGTTGACAAGATGGCAAAGTTGCTTCACTTGCAAAAACTTCAGGGCGATACAGCCGTTAAAATCAGCGAATTAAATAAGCAGTTTGATGAATTATTTAGTGCGGCTTTTGATAAGACGGCAGCTGGTTATTTAGCGGACATTGATGATTTTCGTGAACGTGGCTTGACACGTATTGAAGAATCAGCGATACCTGATCAGAACGTGAAAGATAAACTAGCTCATGATTTTGAAAATAGAATTAAAGCTATTTCTGAGGCAGCCACGGATGCCACAACCTTAAATGAGGTTGTAGCAAAACCAGCTCAAGCTAGTGCGCAATTAGATCAACTGACGGACCGAATTAACCATGCAAAGGCGCAATTAATACCAGCGGGTGACCACTCAGGTGAAAGCAAAACTGACGATAAGCATAAGGATCCAGATAAGCCTGTGGGTCCCACGGTCGTTTCACCACAGGAGAAGATTGTCAAACTGGAAGAGGTTCTTCACAAGGGTGACTACAAAATCACAGCCTCGGCTGATATTGATAAGCTGACTGCTCAGTTTAAGCGCTCACTTGAGGCACAATTGTCAGATAACACGGTTGTGACCTTGCAAATTGACTAGTATAAAGTTTGGCAGTCATGGAAAGGAACCGGTATGGATAAAAAGGCAATCAAGACATTTGCGATTCAAGCTAGACGTGATCTGATTAAAAGTATCAGGTTAAAGATGGAGAATCTTGGTATTAATGAAAATGGTGTTGAGGAGAAATCAGCGGCATCAACCAGTGAGATTGAATATTATGGTGATAAGGGGCTATTTATCAGTGGCCAAGATATTAAGCGTCGCCGTGATTTGGTTTCTCGGCTTAAAACAATGGCCAAGCAGGAAGAATGGCGGGACGCATTTTCAGACCTCATCGAAGAAGTTGCGTATACATGGTTTAATCGAATTATTGCCATTCGATTTATGGAAGTAAATGATTACCTCCCGAGTGGCGTTCGAGTGCTGTCATCGGGAACAAAACTTAAAGTACCTGATATCCTGCGCGAAGCTTTTAATATTGAAGATGAGTTAGGTGGTTATAGCTCGGATGAGCGTGCAATCATCCAGAAAGCCCTTGATACCGAAGAGCCGTCCGACATGGATGCTGCGTACGTCATTCTGTTTACCAAGCAAGCGAACGCGCTAAATCAATATCTCCCTGAACTTTTCGAAAAAACAGACGATTTCATGCAATTATTGTTCACTCCAAGCTATTCGGTTGGGGTCATTCGTGATCTTGTGGATGATATTCGTGAAGATGATTTTGACGTGGACAAGGGCGGTCAGGTTGAGATTATTGGGTGGCTGTATCAGTATTACAATACCGAGCCCAAAGACAGTGCCTTTAAGAAAAAGAAGTATTTGACTTCTGATATTCCCCCAGTGACGCAACTTTTTACGCCAGACTGGATCGTCAAGTACCTTGTTGAGAACTCCCTTGGGCGATACTGGATACGCGTTCTTCTTGAACGAGGAGATAAGCGTACTTCTGCTGAGATTGCTGAATCATTTGGATGGCACTATTTTATGCCAGATGTTAAGCAGAATGATTCAACGCCTTATCCCAACATGGCCAAAAAACGAATTGAAGACATTACTTTTGTTGACCCAGCAATGGGATCAGGACATATTCTGATCTATGCATTTGATGTCTTCTTGCAAATTTATCAAGCAGAAGGCTATTCGCGTCGTGAGGCAGCTCAAAAGATTGTTAAAGACAATCTTTTTGGGTTTGATATTGACCGACGTGCATTTCAACTAGCCTATTTTGCCATGATAATGAAATTGCGTCGTGAAAATAGACGGACTTTTGATCTTCATTTAAAACCCAATATTTTTGAGGTCCCAACTACGGCCTTAACTCCAGATGATTTTTCTGAGACTATAAATGCAAGTAAAACGGACAACGAACAGTTGAAAGAGTTTTTAACAAAGTTCAACAAAGGTAAAGAACTCGGGTCGCTGATAGATTTCAACGCCGATATCTTTAAAAATGCCCTGATTAATGAGATCATTCATAACCAGTTTACTGGACAGCTCACGTTCGATACGTCAAACCAACTAGCACATCGACATGAGTTAAAGAGCCTGGTTCGGGTGGGGATGGGTTTAAGCAGTAAATATACAATCAGTGTGACTAATCCTCCCTACATGGGTTCTGGCAAGATGCCAAAACCTCTTTCAGATTTTGTCGGAAAAAAATATCCGGCAAGTAAGTCTGATTTATTTGCAGTCTTCATAGAGCGGCTCCAGCATATGACAAAGCAAGATGGCTTTTTTGCCATGATTACCCAGCACCAATGGATGTTTCTTTCAAGCTTTAAATCCTTACGTGAACGGATGATTAACTGGCCGATTATAAATATGGCACACTTAGGGACACGTGCATTTGAAGAAATTGGTGGAGAGGTTGTTCAAACAACGGCCTTTATTATTCAAAAGCAAGCGAGTTCAAACTTTAGCGGCACTTATGAGCGGCTGGTCGATTTTGATTCACAGGCACATAAGGAAAAAGCTTATCTTGCTGCCGTTAAAGATCCAAATCTTAAGTATGTTTATCGTACTAAACAAG